>JAGHAO010000088.1 GCA_021161495.1 Caldisericaceae bacterium
GATGTTTTTACGGAAATATCCGACGGGGAGGAACTTTCTCTCGGGGGTAAAACTTTGAAGTTTATTTTTACACCCTGGGTGCATTGGCCTGAAACGATGTCTACTTATTTAAAAGAAGATAAGATTTTGTTCTCTTGTGATTTCTTTGGTTCACACAGGGCGGCAAGCCATCTGTTCGTTGAGAATGAACACAGGGTGATAGTGGATGCGAAGAGGTATTATGCGGAGATAATGATGCCTTTCAGAACCCAAATAAGAAAAAACATCGAGAAACTGAAAAATTACGAAATGAAATTCATTGCTCCCAGTCATGGCCCTGTATATCAAAAACCGGAAATCATAATTAATGCTTATGAGGGATGGATTTCGGACGAAACGGAAGAAAAAGTCCTAATTCCGTATGTATCGATGCACGGAAGCACAAAGAAGATTGTTGAATATATGACTGATAAATTCATAGAAAACGGCGTGGAGGTTATCCCCATAAATCTTATAACCGCGGATGTCGGGCAGATTGCGATGGAACTTGTGGATACGGCGGGCGTCATATTCGCAACTCCCTACGTTCTTACAGGTGCGCATCCTGCCGTAGTTTCAACTGCTTACCTTGCCAATGCTTTACGTCCGAAAGTTAAAGTTGCTTCCATCGTTGCATCTTACGGTTGGGGCGGATTAGGAGTAAAGCAAATTCAAAATATGCTTACCAATCTTAAAGTTGAATTTGTGGAACCCGTTTTAATCAAAGGTTATCCTAAAAGTGCGGATTTTAAGAAACTTGACGATTTCGTAAAAACATTTTCAAATAAAATTAAACAGGGAGGTGCTGTATGACACAAAAAATGGAAGTTTACAAATGCGAAATTTGCGGGAACATCGTTGAGGTGCTTCACGGTGCCGCTGGGGAACTTGTATGCTGCGGCCAGCCTATGGTAAAATTGGAGGAAAAAACCGCCGATTCATCTACGGAAAAACATGTTCCGTTCATTAAGAGAGAAGGGAATGCTTACCTTGTGAAAGTGGGAGAAAACACTCCTCATCCTATGGAAGAAAAGCATTATATCGAATGGATCGAACTTATTGTCGACGGTAATGTTTACAGGAAATGGCTTAATCCCGGTGACAAACCGGAGGCCGTTTTTGAAGTCCCGGAAGGAAAGGTTGTCGAAGCAAGAGAATTTTGCAATGTGCACGGGCTTTGGAAAGGCTCTTTGAAATAAAAATCTTTAAGGGAGGTGATGTGCTATGTTAATGGTAGGTAAGGAAGTACCGGATTTTGAAACCGAAGCGTATTTTCCCGAAGAGGGGAAATCCGAAAAGATTAAACTCTCCGATTACAGAGGCAAATGGGTAGTTTTGTGCTTTTACCCTGCGGACTTTACGTTTGTTTGCCCCACGGAAATCAATGCGATGGCAAGGACTTACGATGAATTGAAAAAGATGGGTGTGGAAGTGATTTCAATGAGCACGGACACGGTTTTCTCGCACAAGGTTTGGCATGAAACATCCGAACTTATCAAACCGGTAAAATTTGTGATGGGCGCGGATCCCACAGGCAAGGTTTCGAGGCTTTATGAAGTGTACGACGAAGAAAGCGGAACCGCCGTAAGGGGCAGGTTTATTATTGACCCGGACGGGATTTTAAGAGCGGTTGAGGTGCTGTATCCGAATGTGGGAAGGAATGTGAAAGAACTCGTAAGGCAGATCAAGGCATTCCAGTTTGTAAGAGAACATCCGGATCAGGTTACTCCCGCAGGTTGGGAACCGGGTAAGAAGACATTTGCTCCGGATATGAAGATTGCAGGCAAAGTTTATACTGTCTGGAAACCGGAGGAGTGAGAATGCCTTGCCTCGAACCCGATAAAAATTTGTCGGAAGAAGCAAAGAAGGTTTTAAAAGCACTTAGTGAATTAAAAAGTGCAACAAAAACGGAACTTGCCGAAAAAACGAGTTTCGATACTCCGCTAATTTCAAGGAAATTGAGAGAACTTGCGGAAAAAGGTGCCGTAAAAGAAGAAAACGGCAAATTTGTTATTACGGATGACGGTTTGGAAGCGGTAAAGAAAATTTAATATTTTTCTTGCATCTTATTTTGAGCGCCCCGAAACTTCTTTCGGGGCGCTTTTTCTTTTTGTAAACTTGTTACGAGTTGACTAATGCTAACATCCTTATATAATAGAAAAGCAAAAACTTCATAGGAGGTTACAATGATAATTAAAGAAGGAAATAATATTATCAGCATACGTATGGAAGACGGCGAGGATTTTTTTGAATCGCTTAAAACAGTTTGCAAAAATTACAAAGTTGAATCCGGTATTATATTAAATGGTATAGGAATGCTTAGAAACCTTACGATAGGTTATTGGGACGGGGCCAAGTATGTGAACGAAGAGGTTAAAGAACCCGTTGAACTTGTCTCTATGCAGGGAAACATCGGAACAACGGAAAATGACGGAGACCCGATTATTCATATCCATATTGCGGTTGCAAAATCGGATCATAATGTGATTGGCGGGCATTTTGTCAAAGGTATCGTCAATAATACGGGAGAGATATTCATTCAAAAACTCGACAATATCGTTCTTTTAAGGAAAAAAGACAAGAACGGCCTGATGGGTTTGTACCCCGCGTAGAGGAGTTTACTTATGGATAAGGCATATAACCCTAAAAATACGGAAGAAAGAATTTACAAGTTTTGGGAGGACGGCGGATTTTTTAAATCTTCGCCCAATCCTTCCAGAGAGAAGTTTGTCGTAATGATGCCTCCCCCTAATGTTACGGGGAAACTTCACACAGGGCATGCGTTAAATTTTACTTTACAGGATGTGTTTATAAGGTTTAACAGAATGCTCGGCAAAGAGACGCTATGGCTCCCCGGTATAGATCATGCGGGCATTGCAACACAGTCTGTAGTTGAGAGGGAACTTCTGAAAAAGGGAATTAAGCGCGAAGAATTGGGAAGGGAAAAGTTCCTCGAGGAAGTTTGGAAATGGAAAGAAAAATACGGAAACACGATTGTAAACCAGTTGAAAAAATTAGGGACTTCCGCCGATTGGGACAGGTTGCGTTTCACTCTTGACAAAGGATACGTGAAGGCAGTCAAGGAAGCATTTGTCAGATATTATGAGGAAGGTTATCTTTATAAAGGAGAAAGGATTATCAACTGGTGTCCTCATTGTCATACCGCCCTTTCCGATATAGAGGTGGAATACATCCCCACGAAGAGTAAACTTTACTATATTAAATACCCTTTCAAAGACGAACCTGATAGGTTCGTTACGGTTGCGACGACTCGTCCCGAAACTATGCTCGGGGATACCGCAGTTGCCGTTCATCCCGATGACGAAAGGTATAAGAATGACGTCGGAAAAACACTCATCCTTCCGATTGTCGGAAGAGAAATTCCGATTGTTGCGGACGAAGCCGTTGATATGGAATTCGGGACAGGTGCCGTAAAAGTGACCCCGGCTCATTCCGCCGACGACTTCGAAATTGCAAAGAGGCATAACCTTCCTTTCATCACCGTGATTAACGATAGGGCAAAAATGGTGAATGTTCCCAAGGAATACGAAGGGCTTACCGCTGCGGAGTGCAGGGAAAAACTTGCCGAAGATTTGAAGCAAAAAGGCTACCTTATAAAGGTTGAAGATTATGAAAATTCGGTGGGGCATTGTTCGAGATGCAACACTGTTGTGGAACCTCTGCTTTCCGACCAATGGTTTGTGCGGATGAGGGAACTTGCGGATCGTGCGATAGAAGCGGTTAAAAAAGGAGAGGTAAAAATTACTCCCAAGAAATGGGAAAAGGTTTACTATGATTGGTTAGAGAACATCCGTGATTGGTGTGTGAGCAGGCAACTCTGGTGGGGGCACAGGATCCCGGTTTATTACTGTAAAGATTGCGGGGAAATGATTGTATCGAGGGACGAAGTGAAGAAATGCCCGAAATGCGGGAGCACGAATATTGTTCAGGAAGAAGATGTTTTGGATACATGGTTCTCTTCCGCACTTTGGCCGTTTGCCACACTCGGTTGGCCCGATGAAACGGAAGATTTGAAATATTATTACCCGACAACCCTCCTTATAACCGGATACGATATACTGTTTTTCTGGGTTGCGAGAATGATTATGAGCGGTTTGCATTTTATGAATGAAAAGCCTTTTGATACGGTAATGCTTCACGGCCTTGTGCGGGATGAAAAAGGAAGAAAAATGAGCAAATCGCTTAAAAATATCATTGATCCCGTTGATGTGATAAATGAATACGGAACGGATGCAATGCGGTTTACTCTTGCGTATCTCAGCACGGTGGGCGGGCAAGACATAAATCTCTCAAAAGATAAACTTACGGCAAGCAGGAATTTTGTAAACAAGGTATGGAATGCTTCGAGATTTGTCATTATGAATTTGGGTGATTTCAACCCGTTTGAATTTGATTCCTCTTCTGTCGAATACGAACTTGAAGATAAATGGTTTTTGAGCAAGTTAAACGGTATGATTGACAGAGAACGCAATCTTCTTGCGGAATACGACCTCGGGCAGGCAGCAAGGGAGCTTTACGATTTTGTATGGAAGGAATTTTGCGATTGGTATATAGAACTTGCCAAAATCAGGCTTTACGGAGAAGATAAAAAGAAAAAAGAGGAAGCACAATATTTACTTTGGTTTGCACTTGACAAAATTTTGAGAATGCTTCATCCGTTCATTCCGTTTGTTACGGAAGAAATCTTCTCGTATCTTCCGCATAAGGAAAAGGCTCTGATCGTTGCGGAATTTCCTTCTTCAAATCCGGACTTCATAGATAAAAAGACGGAAAAGGATGCGGAATACGTATTTTCCGTTATCCGTGCGATCAGAAGCATAAAATCCGATTTTAATATCCCGATAGTTCATAAAGTTGGTGTGTATTTCTCTACTAAAAACCCGGAAGAAAAGGCATTATTGGAAAAAGAGTTGGAAAAAATTGAAAAGATAGCCTTTTTGAGCAATGCGGAAATAACAGGGGGAAAACCGGCAAAATCCGTGAAAAGCGTTGTCTCGGAAACGGCAATATATGTCGATGTTGCAAGTGAAATAGACATTGAAAAAGAAAAAGCAAGGCTTAAGAAAAAGTTTGACGAACTTGAAAAGGAGATTAAGAAGATAAACGGCCGTTTGAGCAATGAAAATTACTTGAAAAAAGCACCTAAGGAGGTTGTTGCAAAGGATAGAGAGAGATTACTCCTGCTTGAAAAAGAAAGGGATATTGTTGCCGGCCATTTGAAAGACTTAAGCGAATAAATGAAATATTATGCGGAGGCACTTAATTACATTTTCGGCCTGAACTCAAACCGGCGAATTTTTTTGAAATTCGGGTTCGAAAGAATGGAAAAAGTGCTGTCCGCTTTGCACAATCCTCAAGATTCTTTAAATAGCGTGCATATTGCCGGAACGAAGGGAAAGGGCTCCACGATCTCTTTCCTTTCGTTTATTTTGAGAGAAAAGTATTCCACGGGGCTTTTCACATCTCCTTCGCTTGTGAATACAAACGAGAGAATCTCAATCAACGGCGAGCTGATACCACCTGCTGATTTCCTTTACTATGCAAATCTTTTGAGGGATTTTTACGAAAAACTGAATCCGGATGATGTGCCTACAACTTTCGAAACGTTTACCATTATGGCGTTTCTCTATTTTAACGATAAAAAAACGGATATTTCTCTTTTTGAAGTCGGAATGGGAGGACGGCTCGATGCAACCAATATCATTAAAAAACCTCTCGTTTCGGTGATTACGCCGATAAGTTACGATCATCAGAATCTTCTGGGAAGCACTCTTTCTCAAATAGCGGAAGAAAAGGCGGGGATCATAAAAGAAAATGTACCGGTAATTGTGGGAAAACAGGAAAACGAGGCACTGATAAAAATATTGGAAGTTGCCGAGCGAAAGAACTCTCAAGCCATTGTTTACGGCAGAGATTTTTTAATCGATAATTTCAAAGAAGACGAAGATGGAATAGAGTTTGATTTCAAATCGTTATTTTCTGACGTGTGCTTCCGTGGGTTGAAAGCCAAATTATACGGAAAACACCAAGCGGAGAATGCGGCTGTTGCAATTCAAACCGCATTAGTCTTAAACAAAATGGGATATAAAATAGAAGAATCCGATATCAGAAGGGGATTAAAAAAAGCTTTTTGGCCCGGGAGGCTTGAAGTGGTTTCTCATTCACCGTTTATCATTCTTGACGGAGCGCACAACGGTGCTTCCGCGCGCGCGCTGAACTCTGCTTTGAACCTTATGAAAAGCGGAAGAAAGATCTTTGTTTTGGGTATTCTGAAAGATAAAAACGTTGACGATGTTTTATCCGAACTTGCGAAAGACAGAGACGCGATTTTTGTTCTTACGGAAGTGCCTTTTTCGGGTAAAAGAAGACTGCCCGTCCATATTTTGAAAGCATTTGTCAAAAAATACGTTCCGGCAAAAAATATATTTTATTTTAGGGATTTTACGAAAGCGTTCTTTTTTTCGCAAAGAATGGCCAAGGACAGCGATATTATATGCGTGACAGGTTCTTTATATCTTGTTGCTTCCGTAAGAAAATTGACGAATCATTTTGTTTTTTCTTCAAATATATTATAATTTTGTTGAGATGAATAACTATATTATTACATTACTGAAAAGTATTTTTCCGTGGATGACAACTACGGATTTCTGGGTTCTCCTGTCCGTTTACGCTTTAATTGTATTCGCACTTTCTGTTTTCGTGTACAGAGATTCGAAATCAAGAGGCGGGAAAGCAGCCTTATGGACTATTTTCACTGTAATCTTCGGTGGTATATTGCCTTATCTTTTTTATCTTATTGTGCGTTCTCCGTATACCGAAGAGGAGATAAGAGAAGAAGAGCTTCAAAAGGAGGTGGTTGAACTTCAGAGGAAATATTACGAATTAATGCTGGACAAAGAAATTACGCATTGTCCCGTTTGCGGAGAAGAAATTCGTTCCGATTATCTTTACTGTCCTTACTGTTTTACGCAGTTAAAGAAGAAATGTCCGGAGTGTGGAAGAGCAATAGACAAAAATTTTAAAATTTGCCCTTACTGCGGACATGTTTTTGAAGAAGAAAACGAAGGGAAAGGAGTGGTCGAATGAAACTGTTCACGTTTAAGCCGGGCGGTGTTCATCCTCCGGAAAACAAATTTACAAAAGACAAGGCATTTGACAGAATGTCTCCCCCTTCTATTGCCGTTATCCCTCTGTCTCAGCACATAGGTGCGCCGAATACTCCCACGGTAAAGGTCGGCGATTATGTTAAGATAGGCCAGGTTATAGGGACGTCTACCGGTTTTGTTTCTGCGCCGGTGCACGCTACCGTATCCGGAGAGGTAATCGCAATAGAGGCAAGGCCGCATCCGTTAGGTAAGAACGTTCAAACGGTTATTATCAAAAACGATTTTAAAGACGGATGGTTTAAGGAACCGGAAAGTAGGAACCTCTACGATCTTTCCAAAGAGGAAATTTTGAAACTTATCAGAGAATACGGAATTGTGGGAATGGGTGGTGCCACTTTCCCCACCGCGGTAAAACTTTCTCCTCCCAAAGGAAAGGTCATAGAAACTCTGATAGCCAACGGTGCGGAGTGCGAACCGTATCTTACTACGGATTACAGAACAATGCTTGAATTTACCGA
>JAGHAO010000123.1 GCA_021161495.1 Caldisericaceae bacterium
ACATAATATTGCTTTTTGTCGTTTCTCTTATTTCTCTTCATATCGTTAAAGTATAATATGAAAAAAGAAGAAAAGACAAAAATATGAGACTCTGAAACAAGTGCTCGCCTTCGGCGAGGAAAGGAGTGCAGAGTGACTTTTTAGTTGTCACCCTGAGGTGTTTTTACTCAGGGTCTTAAATCTAGGAAACACATTTCCCTCGAAACTCCTATTGAAAAACAAAAGACGAGATTCCGGATCAAGTCCGGAATGACGAAGAAAAGATGAAATACGAGATTCTTCGTCACTCACTTCGTTCGTTCCTCCAGAATGACAAGATAAAAACAACAAGAAGAGACTCTGAAACAAGTTCAGAGTGACTGATTTGAGATCCCAAAATAAAACTCGGGGTGATACATCCCGAGGAAAGGAGTGCAGGACAGGGTTCCGAATGAGGCAATCCGCCATTACCGAAAACCGCTTTTTTCTGGTAAAATTTTCTGAGGAGGTAATATGAAGACACCGTTTGCAATTTACGAAAACTTTTGCCCGAACTGCGGGGGAGACATCTCTTCCGAACGTTTGGCAAAAGGGCTTTTCTGCAAAAAATGTATGCCGCACCCTTCGGAAAAGTGCGGAATCCCAAACCTTAAAAATTTTAAGCCGTTTTGTGATTCGGAGAAAAAGTTCAAAGAATTTTCCGAATTTTTCCTTTCCAAAGTGGGTATGCCGTTAAACGGAATCCAAAGGATGTGGGCAAAAAGGTTTTTCGCGGGTAACTCTTTTGCGATGCTTGCGCCGACAGGGATAGGAAAAACAACGTTTGGCCTCGTGCTTGCCGCATTCGTCGGAGACGCATACCTCGTCTTTCCCACAAAGATTTTAGTGAAAGAGGCTGCGGAGAGATTGGAAAAGTGGGGCATTGAATTTTCCGCATACACGGGAAAGAAAGAGGATAAGAAAAAAGTCCTTTCCGCAAAATCCGGAATAATAATAACAACGTCCCAGTTTTTGTACAAAAACCGGAGCGCAATAAAAAGAAAGTTCGCATTGGTGTTCGTGGACGACGTGGATTCTATCTTGAAATCCGGGAAAAAGATAGGAGACGTCCTGTCTCTTTTGGGATTTTCGGAAGAAGATTTCGAAAAAGCGTTCGAGTTCGCAAAAAAGGGAGATTACGAATCACTTGAAAAACTCTCTTCGAAAAGAACGGGAAACGTCATCGTTTCTTCGGCGACGGCGAACCCGCGCTCGAAAAGGGTTAAACTCTTCCTTTACCTTGCGGGGTTCGAAGTTTCCCGCCCTTCATTTACCCTGAGAAACGTCTCCGACCTGTTCGAAAAACCGGAAGACATATGGAAAGAAGCGGTGAGAATCGTAAAGATTGCGGGGAATAACGGCTTCCTGTTCCTGCCGGGGAACGAGACGAAAGAAACGCTCGAAAAGTTCATAGAGTTCCTACGCGTAAACGGCATAGAATCCGCAAGTTACGAGGAGTTTGAAGAGCGCAAAGAAGATTTCAAAAAAGGGAAAATTGTTTTCGTGGGGTTTGCGAGTTACAGGAACCCGCTTGCCCGCGGCGTTGATATGCCTGAATACATAAAATACGCCCTATTTGCGGGAGTCCCGAAAATGGAGTTCCGTATAAACGAGGAAAATTACAGAAGTTTATATTACATTCTACTGATGCTTATGCCGTTCCTCTCGAAGAAAAAGTTACTCGAAGCGCAAGAGATAGCGAAACTTTCCGGATATGCGGATTACCTTAAAAAATACGCTTTTTACGAAAATATCCCGGAAATTGTGAGGAAAAAATTGGAAACGATACGAAAAGAGGTTTCCGCAATCATAGAAAAGTATTCCGAAGAAATCGCCTCCTCGCCGGAAATTTCATTTGACGGGGAAAAAATCGTTGTTTCGGATATCACCGGATATTTGCAGGCAACAGGGAGGACAAGCAGGTTTTTCAAAGGTAAACTCACAAAAGGTGTGAGCATTCTGCTTGTTGACAATGAAAAGACGTTTTATTCCCTGAGGAAAAGATTGTTGTGGCTGGGAAACGCGGAGTTCGAACCGTATTCGGACGAAAAGTTTGTTTCTCTTATGGAAGAAGCGGAAAAAAGCAGGAGGGAAGAAAAACTTTCCGAGATGAAGACCTCTTTTGTCATAGTGGAATCACCCGTTAAGGCAAGAACGATTTCCTCGTTTTTCGGAAAACCCGCTATGCGCCTTGTTTCCGGCATTCCCGTTTACGAGGTGATGACGGAAAACGGAGTTTTGGTGCTCGCTGCGAGCGTGGGCCACGATTTTGACCTCTCGGACAGGGGAAAATTCGGAGTTGTCGACAAAACCGTGCCTGTTTTCAAAATTCTCGAAAACAAAGACAAAATATTGAAAGCGCTTGGCTTGCAGAGTGCGGAAACGGACGAGGTGCTTGTCGCAACGGATCCGGATAGGGAAGGGGAGAAGATCTCCTTTGACGTAACAAACGCAAACAAGGTGTTCAACGAGAACATCCGGAGGATCGAGTTTCACGAAATCTCAAAAAGGGCATTCGAAAACGCCGTAAAGAACAAGCGCGAGGTGGATTCGAATTTGGTGCTTTCGCAGTTTGCAAGGAGGATTGCGGACAGGTGGATCGGATTCGGGATTTCCGCGCACATTCAGGAAAAATTAGGGAGAAAAACACTTTCCGCGGGAAGAGTGCAAACTCCGGTTTTGGAATGGATCGCGCGCAGGACGGAAAAACTCAAGGAAAAAGTTTGGGCGGTGAAAACGGAAATTTGCGGAGAACGCCTCGAGTTCACATTCAAGGAAAAAGAGGAAGCGGAAAAGTTTTTGCAAAAAAAATTCCTCACCGTGAAGAAAATCGCGGAGCGCAAAAAGGAAATGTTCGTAACGCCGTTCAACACGTCGGAACTTTTGAAATCCGCCTCCGACAAATTGGGCTTTTCTCCTCAGAAAACGATGAAAATCGCACAGGAACTTTTTGAAAACGGGTTCATCACATACCACAGGACGGACAGCATTCGCGTGTCTCAAAACGGGATTTCACTTGCAAAGGATTACATCGTTTCCAACTTCGGAGAAGAGTATTTTACCCCGCGCAAATTCGAATCCGCAGGAGGCGCGCACGAATGCATACGCCCCGTCTCCGGAATAAGCGGGAGCGAAATAAAAACCGCTGCACTTATGCGGGGAATCCGGGTTTCCGAAAGCCACGCAAGGCTTTATTCTCTAATATTCGACAGGTTTATTGCGTCTCAAATGAGGAGCGCAATCTTCGTTGAAGCAGAGTTCGAAATAGAAGGAATCAAAAAATCATTCCCGGTGAGAGTCGATAGAGACGGGTTCAACCTAATTTGGAAGGTGAAGGTTTCCGAGATAAAGGAAGGAGAATATGAGTTTTACGGGGAAATTTTCCGGAAACCTGCGGTTTCGCCTTACACGTATGCGGAAATCATAAACGAAATGCGCGAAAAAGGAATAGGCAGGCCATCCACGTATGCGATCACCGTGGAAAAATTGATAAGGCGCGGGTACGTCGTCCAAAAAGGGAATTTCGTCTTTGCAACGCGCCTCGGATTTAAAGTGCTGAAATTGGCAAAGGAAAGCCGTTTTGCAAAATATGTGAGCGAGGAATTCACCGCGGAATTGGAAAAAACGCTTGACGAAATTGCGGAAGGAGTGAAAGATTACGAACTAACCATAAAAAACCTTTACCGTGAGTTGTTTGAAAACACACTATGAAAATTTTGCAAAATTGTTAAAATACGTTTTATGGAATTGTTAGGACGTTACAGGATAGGATACGTTTATTCGATGAAAGGCCACACGGTTGTGGAAAAAATACTTCCGCTCGGGATGGAACCCGTTGCCGATACGGACATAGAAATCGGGCGTGACGAAGATTCCGGAGAAATCGTGGTGAGATTCGTTATGATCGTAATGGGAGAAAGAATAGATACGAAAGCATTTCCCGAAGACGTGAACGTGGGCATAACGGACGGCGGAATAATCGTTTGGCGTGAAATCGACAGAATCGGCGTGTCGGATTTTATTTCCGAAGACGAAATCGGCAGCCCGGACGAAACTTATCGATACAAACGGGAAGCAATTTCTTTTTTCGAGCGGTTCATTGCGGGAAAGAAAGATCCGACACTGATGTAAATAAAAAAGGCGGCAAAATTGCCGCCTTCGGTTAGTTGAGCAGTTTGGAAAGAATCCTGTATGCGATCAACGCAACTTCCTCTCTTGTTGCAAGGGCGTTCGGCCTGAACTCCCCGTCCGTTCCTTTCACGATCCCGTGCTTTTTCAGAAAAGCGATTTCCTTGTAATAAGGGTAAGAGGGAGTGATGTCGGCGAAAACTTCCTCGCTTACTTCCGAGAGCATAGAGATAAAAGGAAAATTCTTTCCCGGGCAGAGCGTCGAGTTTGCACGCCCTGTGATGTCCGAAACAACGTCTTTATGCCTCAACACGTTTTTAATCGGGATTTCATATTCGTGAAGAAGTTTTCTTATTAAGTTTACACCTGATTCGAACTGAGCCTTTTTCATTGTCCCCGTTTGAAAGTTCCCGAGAAAGCAGATCCCTATGCTGTGCAAATTCACCCTATAATTCGTTGCGTGCCACGAAGGGAGCGCGACATCCTGCCCTTTGAAAATGTCGCCTTCCGGTCCCACGAGGAAGTGGTAATCGCATTTGTAAAGAGGAAATTCTTTTCCCCAATGTATTCTGCTTCTCCTGCAAATCGCTTCGGCGAGTTTCCTTCCCGTTTTGTCGGATTCGTTCATTACGGGCTGCGTTGCCGAGTGGTGCAGGATGACGTATTCTATTTTTCTCATTTTTTAACTAACCCTTCTATAAATTTTGCGAGGTTATCCACAGAGTCCGAAAGTTTGTCCAACTTCGCTCCGAAAACAACCAATAGGTAAAGCGCAACTGCAATCGGGAAACCGACGTTTCCGATAATTTTTATGAGTTCTTCAACTGTCATTTTATCGCCTCCTGTTTAAGGGGCGGGTGTCCCCGCCCTCTTTGAATTTTTACGGAACAAGATCGTGGAACGAGCGAGTTACAATCCCGCCGTCAACGATGGTCGTGAGGTCCCCGTTCTTTGTGGTGAAAATGTTCTTGTCAATTATCAACTGCATCAAGTCGTGAACCTGCTGTTCCGTAATGTCGCTTTTAGGGTTGTTAAACTCCATCGCGTGCTTCTTTCCGTTTTCCGTTCCGAAAACGAGCCTTAAAACGGTTGAACTCGTATCTGCCATACGTCACACCTCCTTATGCGGAATAACTCTTCTGACTTGTAAGCCTGATGTCCTGCAACGCATCGCTTATCAAATTTGCGATTCCCGTTGCAATGTCGTAAATGTCCTGGTCGGCTGCACTCGGTTTCACTCCGGTTACACTTTCCCTCCGAGTCTTGCCGTTCCCCGCGTCGAACAAGAGTTCGAGCCTTCCGTTTTTCTGCGTTACTGTCATACGTATCACCTCCGATTGAAATTTTTGGAAGCGCCTCCACCCTATATATATGGAGCATATGGTCAAAATCAGTTTTCATCAGGGTTTCTTAAATTTGTGCAGAAAAATGGAGTTGTTCTGCCTGCAAAAACATCAACCGAATTTGATGTTCCGGGTGAAAATCCGTTGGCCGGCAATGCAGACAGACCACCTTTCACTTGTTTTAGCGCCTCAAGGTGACAGCTAAGAAGTCACTCTGCGCTTTTTGTCATTCCGGAGGAACGAACAAAGTGAGTGACGAAGAATTTTGTCATTCTGATGGAGCGTAGCGACAGAAGAATCTCGTATTTTGGATTTTATTTGTCATTCCGGACTTGATCCGGAATCTCGTCATTCGTCACTCTGCACTCCTTTCCTCGCCGAAGGCGAGCACTTGTTTCAGAGTCTCGAAGTCGTCATCCTGCACTCTTTTTCTCGGGATGTATTACCCCGAGTCTTGTTTCAGGATATCGCTTTTTTGTCTTTCGGAGTGCACTTTGATAAAGGAACAAAAAACGAGACCCTGAATAAATACATTTCAGGGTGACAAACAACACGGGACCCACTTGGCGTAATGCGTGCCAAAAAAAAAAAAAA
>JAGHAO010000072.1 GCA_021161495.1 Caldisericaceae bacterium
GATGTTTTTAAGCCATTCCTTAATCGAAAATTTAGAAAACTCTTCCGAAAGTTCTTCCACCGATTTCACATAAGCAGGGTTGTTCTTTTCGCCGTAAGTGTTCAGCATAATGTCTCCGGCGGTTTTATTTCCCAAAACAAAAAACACATCCATTGCCTTGGGCATCATTCTCATTCCCGCCTTGGGGTAAACAACGTTTTGCAGTATGTAGGCATCCGGAGTGAACCTCTGCCCCATAAACCTAAACCCCGTTGTTTTGGAAGCGCTTACCTCGCCCACGGTGCTTATCTTCGAATGGTTTTCCTTCATCGCAATGTCAATGAATTCGTCCAGTTTGACATCGTCGGAAAGCATATCCAAAGAGAGCGAACCGCCGTAAACCTTCTTTGCAATCGCAACGTAATCGTAAAAATTCAAATCATCCGATTTTCCCACAAAGAAAGACGTGGGTTCGTAAATTTTATCGTAAAGTTCGGTAAGCACCGGGTTTGAAGCGATAATCAGAGAAAGAATCAAAGCACTTCTTGTTTGCGACCTACCGATTTCAATTTCCTTTTCGGAAAGCCCCGGTTTTAGCACAAACCTCATTCTTCCGAACCACATCATCGCCTTGAAATAGTTTTTCAAACTCTCCGTTTTTGTGTAATGCCCGCGCGGGACGTATTGAGTGTAATCCTCCTCGTATCCGAATATCGGAGATTTCTCAAAACCGTTGTGAGCATTTATAAGGGCGATTTCGGCATTCACCTTCTCCGACACTTCCGTTTTGACATCAGGAAGGAGACTTGCGGGAATATCGAAATCAGGCTTGAGTAATTTCTCGCCGACAATCATAAATTCCAGATCCCGCAAAATCTCCGGACGGAGGGATTCCGGCGCAACAAACAATTTTTCCTCCAAATTCGCAATAATCCCTCTGTTTAGAGCATCAAGATAATTTACAAAATAATGCACTTCGTCGTATCTCAACGCAAGGTCAAAAATCGTGTGATACGCTTGCAAGAATGTGTCGAAAGAAACAAAAACCGGCTTCCCTTTCAAATTACCGTAAAATTTGTCAAAGCTGTCGTAATCGGACTTTCTTATAACAAATCCGTTCTTTTCAAAAAATTTCAGCTCTTCCTGCGTAAAAGAAACCGAATTTGCATTTTCCGCATTTTTAAAATTAATTTCATAATCGGGAACGGACGGAGTAATCGAGATTTCATTTTCGCTCGAAGAAAACGGTTTTTCAGAGAGTTTCTCGGGAATGCTGAACGCTGTTTTTTGAATTACAAAATAGGCAAGCCCCATTTCAACCGCTGCTTCCCCTCTTGTAATCGGCTTGTTGGGTTTGAAAAATTTTTCGTTTCCGTTCTCGAAAAGCACCGGGGAATTCAATATTCCGCTCAAATATGCATTAACTATCTCCTTGTATCCGAAATACGAGGGCGAAACATCTTCAAACGGAATCTTTCCCGTTTTTTCCGGAAGTTTTAACTCCCTCACAAGCATCACGGTAAATTCTCCCCTTGTAACTTCCCTGTCGGGTGCAAATTTGCCGTTTCCGATCCCTTTCACTATGCCCCGTTTGTACGCTTCCTCTATCCATTTAAACGCCCAAAAATCGGTGGGAACATCGGTAAAGTGGCGTTCATAAGTTCCGGAAGGGGAAATTTTTAAGAGCCTCAGTATAAGCACCGTTGCCTCAGCCCGGGTAAGCGTCCTGTTCGGCTTAAATGTTCCGTCGGGATACCCTTTGACAAGCCCTTCCCTGTAAAGTTTATTTACGAAATACTGTTCCGCCGGGTTTGAGACATCCGGAAACGCAGATGACACCGTGCTGGAAATCCCGAACATTGCAGAGGCAACGTTTTGGTTTTCAATATTCTTTTTAAATCCGGATAGAGCAAGCCAAAAATTAACCATATAATCACCCACTGTAACTTCTTGCCCGGTATTTGATTTCTGGTTCCACACAAACGTAAACGTTTTCTCCCCTCTTGCCGGGATTTCAAGGTAGGTTATAACTTGCGCAAACTTTTGCCCTTTGGAATACATATAAACCAATTTGCCCGTATTTACCGAAACTATCGAAAAATCGAAAATCTTTGCCGTGTTGAATTTGAGCCTTACCGTTTGAGCGGAATCGTTCTTAATAGCAAAGGTAAACTTCACCTTCTCTCCCAACTTGTAATACTTTTTATCTGTCTTTACGGAGAGACGCAAATTCGACAAATCCGCACTCTTCACTTTCTCAAAATTCACACCGAAAGCAGCTGAGAATACAAGCGCAAACACAATCAAAACCGATAAAATCTTTTTCATTTTTAATCGCCTCCTTCGACGATTAGATTAAAGAGGCAGAAAAAAGTTCCCTGTTAAATCAATAACCTTCGCCCGGCTTAAGAATAACGCATTTTGCGTTTGTTTCGGATTCCACTTCCTTCTTAAACTCTTCGGGATCCGCTTTTATGATATCCCACGTGTTGTAGTGAATGGGAATTACTACTCTCGGGTGAAGGAGTTTCGTTGCGATAACCGCATCGTGAATATCCATCGTGAAATTCCCGCCTATCGGGAGAAACGCAATATCTATCCAGGTTTGCCCGCCAATAATTTCCATATTCAAAAACAAGGAAGTGTCGCCCGCATGATAAACTTTGAGATCGGGAAGTTCTATTACATAGCCTGCGGGATTGCCTGCATAAATTATCTTGTCGCCTTCCGTAATGGAGGAACTGTGAAATGCCCCCACCATCTTCACCGTGCCGAATTCGAACTTAAATTTCCCTCCTATGTTCATAGGATGCACATTTTTTACGCCCTTCTGCGAAACGTATTGGGTGATTTCGAAAGGAGCAATTACCGTTGCGTTATTTCTTTTCGCAATTTCCACCGTGTCGCCGAGATGGTCGGAATGGCCGTGAGTTACCAAAATGTACTTTGATTTACACTGCTCCGCTTTGATAGGTGAAAGCGGATTATCGTTCAGGAACGGATCTATAATTACATTACAACAATCGGTTATAAGAGATACTGCCGAATGTCCCAAGTAAACAACTTTACTCATATTTCACCTCCGTAAAGATATTTTGAAACTTTCTTAAAAAAGGAATCGATGTCTTCTTGTGCAAAAATATCGACCTTGAAGGGATCTATATTGACTTCGCCTTTATTCACAATTACGAGTTTCCCGCTTACAAAATCCACCAGCATAGCGGCAGGATAAATCGCAAGAGAGGAACCGACCACAAAAACAAGGTCGGATTGATAAACATATTCTTCCGCCTTGCCAAAATCCTTTACCTGCTCTCCGAAAAACACGATATCGGGTTTGATTAAGCCGCCGCATTCATCGCAGTGAGGCACTTTTTCGGTAAAAACTTTCTCTTTCATTTCCTCAAAAGAGTATTCCTTCCCGCACTGAAGGCAAAAACTTTTTTGAAAACCTCCGTGAAGTTCTATTACATTTTTACTCCCCGCCTTTTGATGTAAACCGTCAATATTTTGCGTAATAACGCTTTTTACTTTTCCTTCTTTCTCAAGTCTCGCAAAAAAACGGTGCGCAAAAGTGGGCTGAACGTTTTCAATGATTTTTAGGAATTCTCTGGCAAAATCATAAAAAGGGACGGGGTCTTCCAAAAAGAAGCGAAGCCCGAATGTCCTGTCAGGATCGTATTTTCCTGTGGAGTAAATTCCGTTGGGTCCCCTGAAATCCGGAATTCCGGCATTGGTTGAAATTCCCGCTCCCGTAAGAACCGTGATAAAGTCGGAAGACTTTATGAGTTCCGCACACTTTTTTGCCTCGTCCAAAGCAACCCTCCTACAATGCCTCTATTTGCCTTATGATGTTTTCAAGATCCGATGCAAGTTTTTTATCGAACTTTTCGGCAACCCTTTCTGCTTCCTTATAGTGTGAGAGCGCTTCTTCCTTTTTGCCAAGTGCGTAAAATGCCTGCGCAATGTAAAAATGAGCGGTTGCATAGGCAAAAGGCGTTTTCTCCTCGTCAAATCCTTCAAGGGCATTTCTAAACGTTTCCAACTCCTTTTCAAAAAACTCGTTTTTCTTATAAATTTCCGCAAGCTCCTTATAAACAACACCCAAATTGTAATTCGCCCGGGAATAAAAATCCGTTCTGTCCGCTCCGGTGAACGTGTTTGCAGAGGCTTTCAAATGTTCTTCCGCATTTTTAAGATGCTCCGCCTTTAGCGGCATAGGAGCAATCTTGGAAAGATTATGGTATGCAAGCCCTATGTTGTACATTGTTGTGCCGTAATCGTCCGGGAAATCGTTCTCCGTATAGACTTCGAGAGATTTTTTATAATGCTTTATACCTTCCTTAAAATTCTTTTCTTTGTCTTTTCCTAAAAGGGCGAGCCTTGTAAAACAAACGCCAAGATTATTATGAATCATTGCATAATCAATAGGATATTTGTCCTTTACAAACACTTCACCTGCATCGCTAAAATAGGAAAGTGCATTCATAAGGTAGGAAACCGCCTCCTTAGGGTCGTTTGTGATTTCGGAAAGCATCAAATACGAAAGTCCCAGGGCGTTGCTTATCACTCCGAATTCAAGGGAATTCTTTTGCTCTTTTCTGATCTCATACGCTTCGTTAAATTCGTCGATTGCACGGAGAATGTTTTCTTTCTCGTTTCCGTCTCTGAGCGAAAGATACGCATTCCCCAAATTGTATCTTAAAGAAGCATATTTATAAGGATTCTTTTCTTTTGTTCGAAACCTGAGCGCGTTTTTATAATGCTCTATGGACTTTGTAAGATTATAATTTCTGTCTTCGATAAACGCAAGTTTAAAAAACAAAAATCCTTTCATATACTCGACGTTATCCTCAACAAACTCACTCTCGGAAAGTTTTTCCGCCTCATCAAACGCAATTAAAGCGTTCGTAAGATTATTCCTCGGATCGTCCCTTTCCGAAAGCAGCAAATAATTGTTGCCTAATTCGATAAAGAGTTTCGCTTTTTCTTCCTTGCTTTCCTCCTTATCTATCTCTTCCCTTAAAACCCTAATCGATTCTTCAAGTTCCGGAATACTTTTTTTAATCTCCATAAAATTACCTCCATAAATTAATTATAATACAATTCTCACCTTTTGGAAATTTTAAAAATTTCCGCATTCGAACTACGGGATAAAAAAATAATTGTGAAAACTTATCTTACAGTATTACTTACCAATTATTCGGATCTTCCCCTGGAGGGAGCTCGTTGCAATTTACGTAATACGGCTTTACTCGCGCACTTTTCAAAAAAGAACCCCCAGAATCCGTCTCCACTACCCAATAAGCGTAATGGTCATTTGTTTGAAAGCACGGATTATAACTGTTTTTTACATCGGTTGAAGATGCGAAATAGTATTGCACGTCCTTACAA
>JAGHAO010000019.1 GCA_021161495.1 Caldisericaceae bacterium
GATATACTTATTACGAGTTTTTTCAAGGAGGGTAGATGGAAATTATAAGGCCTACTTGGGTTGAAATCGATTTGAAAAAATTAAAGAATAATTTCGATAAAATTAAAAAAATTTCCGGTGGAAGAAAAATTATCGGAGTTGTTAAGGCGGATGCATACGGGCACGGTGCGGAGAAAATTTCAAAAGCCCTTGAAGAGTGGGGAATAGATTTTCTTGCGGTTGCATCCTTCGAGGAAGCGATGCGGCTCAGGAGAGCGGGGATTAAAAAAACACCCGTACTTGTTCTCGGGTATGTGAATCCTTCGGCTCTCAAAGAAGCAGCGATTAATAACATACATATTACTCTTTTTAATGTGCGCTTTATTGAGAAATTGCATAGTTATGAAGGGAAACATACGTTGAACGTTCACATCAATGTCGATACCGGAATGGGGAGAATCGGTGTTTTTCCCGAAGAGGTCTTGGATACGGCAAACGAGATTAAAAATATGGAAAACGTCAATTTTTTCGGCATTTACACGCATTTTTCCACTGCCGATTCGGATCCCGAATATTTGCAAGTTCAACTTGCACGTTTCAAAAGAATTCTTTACGAATTGGGAAGTCGAAATATCAAGCCGAAACTCATACATGCCGCAAACAGTGCCGCGATTCTCAATTTTAACGAAACGTTGTTTGACGCTGTCCGTCCCGGGATAATTCTCTACGGCCTTTCCCCTTTTCAAAAGGATAATCATGCCTTTGAACCTGTTCTCTCCTTCAAGACCAGAGTTATTTATGTGAAAAGGATTCCCTCGGGGACAAGCATAAGCTACGGCAGGAGATTTATTTCCAAAAAGAAAATGATTGTTGCAACAATTCCGGTAGGTTATGCGGACGGTCTTCCCAGGGCGCTTTCAAATAAGGGAGAAGTCCTTATTAAAGGCAAAAGGGTAAAAATTTTGGGAAATGTTACAATGGATCAAACCGTGATTGATGTGAGCGGGATCCCTAATGTTCATAGCGGAAACGAAGTGGTTCTCATAGGAAAACAAGGCGATGAAGAAATCACCGCTACCGAAATTGCGAAAAAAATCGGCACGATTAACTACGAAATTATTTCGCGCATAGGAAAGAGGGTTGAAAGAATTTATATAAAATAGATAAGGAGGAAAAGCAATGGAAAAGAAATTCAAAGTGGGGAAAACTTTTGTTTTGGGATTCGGTTTTTTAGGGGTATCCGTTATTTGGGCTCTTTATAATGCTTATGTGCCTGTTTTTCTTAAAGATTGGTATCACTTGCCGTCTGTTATTATAGGTCTCATTATGACGATTGACAATATTTTTGCAATTCTGCTTCTGCCTTATTTGGGGGCAATGAGCGATAGGACTCGCACAAAACTCGGAAGGAGAAGGCCCTACATACTTGCAGGTGCACCGCTTGCCACGGTGTTCTTCATTCTTATTCCTTTTGTTGCGCTTAAAGGCAATTTGTTCCTTACGATGCTTGTGATAATTCTTATGAACCTCGCTATGGCACTTTTCAGGACACCGGTAATTGCGCTTATGCCGGACATAACGCCTTCGAAATTCAGAAGTCAGGCAAATGGAATAATTAATTTTATGGGTGGAGTCGGTGCATTGCTCGTGTATTTCGGTGGTAAAAAACTTTACGATACGAATGTTGCGTACCCGTTTATAGTGGGTGGTTTGATTATGCTCGCTGCGAGTTTAATTGTTGTTTTCTTTGTGAACGAAGACAAACCGCTTGAAAAGGCAACTGAGGAAAATCCCCCGGTTTCGTTAAAGGAATCCTTCGAGGCGCTGATTGATAACCTAAAAGACGTAGTTGCCGGAGAAAAGAGTTTAATGTTCATTTTACTTGCAATTTTTTCCTGGTTCATAGGATATAATGCCCTGGAAACATTTTTCACGAGTTATGCAAAATTTTATTTACATCTAAAAGCGAGTACGGGTGCGCTAATTTTGGGTATGTTCGTGCTTTCGTTTATGATATTCTCGCTCGTTGCAGGGTTCGTCGGTGCGCGTTTCGGCAGAAGGATTACGATTCAAACAGGGCTTTTTATTGTTTCCGTAATAATGTTTGTGAGTTTGAGAGTTCATTCTTTTGTTCCGTTTTCGGTTTTATTTTTTATCGGGGGCATAGGTTGGGCACTTGTAAATGTAAATTCTCTTCCGATGGTTGTTGATATGACCACGTTAAAGAAAGTTGGCGGATATACGGGGCTTTACTATTTTTCGTCGCAAGCTGCAAACATTATCGCTCCTCCGCTCGCCGGAGCGTTTATAGATCATTTCGGATATCCGTCTCTGCTCGTTTTT
The DNA here is from genome assembly GCA_021161495.1 of Caldisericaceae bacterium. Classification (GTDB taxonomy): domain Bacteria; phylum Caldisericota; class Caldisericia; order Caldisericales; family Caldisericaceae; genus AUK232. Next base: position 2,323 of record JAGHAO010000019.1, read on the forward strand.
TCCACGGGATTCTTCGTTATTGCATTTGTGCTTATGAGTTTTGTGAGGAGAGGGGAGATAGTTTCCGAGTAATTCCTCGCTGCCTTTGACAGAAACCGTTATTGATTGTATACTTTATAAAAGCGAAAGGAGGCATTTGCCATGGAACTTAACATTACGTTAAAAGGAATCGAAAAAATTCCTCAGGTTACGGAAGATGCCATAAAATCAAAGATTCAAAAAGTTGAAAAGTATTTTAACAACGTTCAAAAAGCGGATGTTGTGGTAAGTAAACAGAGAGGCAGATATTCCATAGAAACCACTCTGCATATTGCAGGCCGTATTTTGCGTGCCGAAGGAAAGGGAAATCTTATCGACCAAGCGTTGAAGGAAGCGGCCGACAGGCTGGACAGGCAAGTTAGAAGATATAAGGAACGCATAAAAGGTGCGAAGAAATCCGTTAGAGAGGTGGAAATGCCCGAAATTCCCGAAGAACCTGCTTCTGCAATCGTAAAGATTAAAACGTTTCCCATAAAGCCGATGAGTGTGGACGAAGCGATTCTTCAACTTGAGATGCTTGACCACGATTTCTTCGTGTTTAAAGACGAGGAAACAGGAGAGTATAACGTACTTTACAGGAGAAAGGACGGTAATTACGGTTTAATTAAGCCGCAGGACTAATATGATATTTGATATTTTCGACCCTACGAAGAAAAACCTGAAACGATACTGGGAAATCGTAAAAAGGGTAAACGAACTTGAAAACGGAATTGCTTCGCTTTCCGACGAAGAGTTGAAGCATAAAACCGTTGAATTTAAGGAAAGACTTGCGAAAGGGGAGCCGGATTCTTCCATTTTACCGGAGGCGTTTGCCGTTGTCCGTGAAGTTGCGAAGCGTACCCTGAATATGAGGCACTTTGATGTTCAGATTCTGGGAGGCATTGTGCTTTATAACGGTGCAATTGCCGAGATGAAAACAGGTGAAGGAAAAACCCTCGTTGCAACGCTGCCTTTGTATCTGAACGCTCTTCACGGAAAGGGCGGGCACCTTGTTACCGTAAACGATTACCTTGCAAAAAGGGACAGCGAGTGGATGGGCCCTATTTACAAATTTTTGGGACTTACCGTGGGCCTTATTCAGCATGATTCCGATTTTGCGGAAAGGCAAAAGGCATATGCGGCGGATGTAACATACGGAACGAATAACGAATTTGGTTTCGATTATTTGAGAGACCATATGGTGGTTTCTTCGGATCAAATTGTTCAGAGGGAACTTTACTATGCGATTGTCGATGAGGTGGACAGTATTTTAATCGACGAGGCAAGAACCCCTCTTATAATTTCCGGGCCTTCCGAAGAATCCACGGAGATGTATTATCAGGCTGCGAAGGTTGCACGGAGGCTTGAAGAAGGTAAGGATTTCGAAGGCGATGAGAAACTGAAAACGGTAACCCTTACACCGGAAGGCGTTCACAAAATCGAAAAAATGCTTCACATTGACAACCTTTACGACGAACGGTTTGTCGACGTCGTGAAACATATCAATCAGGCACTTCGTGCAAGGATGTATTTCAAAAAAGACGTGGATTATATTGTTAAAGACGGAGAGGTAATCATCGTTGACGAATTTACCGGAAGGCTTATGTTCGGAAGAAGATATAGCGACGGTTTGCATCAGGCAATAGAGGCGAAAGAAGGGCTTGTTGTTAAAAGTGAGAGTCAAACTCTTGCAACGATTACTTTCCAGAATTATTTCAGGATGTATAAAAAGCTTGCCGGTATGACAGGAACGGCGTACACGGAAAAGGAAGAATTCAAAGAAATCTACAACCTCGATGTGTATGTGATTCCCACAAATAGGCCCGTGATCAGGATAGACAGGCCGGATGTCGTTTACAAAACGGAAGATGCCAAATTCAAAGCAATAGTTGAAAAAATTAAAGAACTTTACAAGAAAGGGCAGCCTGTCCTTGTGGGTACGCGTTCAATAGAAAAATCGGAGCGTCTGTCGAAGATGCTTAAAAAGGAAAGGATTCCTCACAATGTCCTCAATGCGAAGTATCACGAAAAAGAAGCGATGATAATCAAGGACGCCGGGCAATACAAAGCGGTTACCATTGCAACGAATATGGCGGGAAGAGGAGTTGATATAAAATTGGGAAAAGGCGTTAAAGAATTGGGCGGTTTGTTCATTTTGGGAACCGAACGCCACGAAGCGAGAAGAATTGACAATCAGTTGAGGGGGCGTTCCGGAAGGCAAGGAGACCCCGGCGAATCCCAATTCTATCTTTCTTTGGAAGACGAACTGCTTAGAATTTTCGGTGGAGACTCCATAAAAAGAATCCTTTCCACACTGAGAATACCCGACAACGAGCCCATTCAGCACAAGCTTTTGAGCAGGCAAATAGAAGCTGCCCAGAAGAAAGTTGAAGCGTACAATTTCAGCATCAGGAAGAATTTGCTTGATTACGATAACGTGCTTGACAAGCAGAGAGAGGTTGTTTATTCGGAAAGAGATAAAATTTTAAAAGGCGAATCCGTCCACAATGAAATTATTCAAATGGTGCGGGATGTTGCCGAGAAAATAGCGGTGAGTCATTATAACGAAGATTTGGGCCTTTCCGAAGATAATCTTAAGGAAATCGAAAAGGCGTTTTCTCAATTTTTGAACAGAAACGTAAAGTTGGATGAATCCGCGCTTGATATGAGCAAGGATGCGCTTGTTGCGGAATTGCAGGATCTTGCCGAGAAGGTTTACGAGGAAAAGTACCGCTCTTTCGGTGAAGGTCTTGCGGACAATGTTGAGAAATACATCTTGCTGCGCACTATCGATTCGAATTGGAAAGACCATCTCTATGCAATGGACGACCTGAAAGAAGGAGTGGGGTTGCGTGCTTACGGGCAACAGGATCCTTTGATTGCCTATCAGATAGAGGGGCATCAACTGTTTGACGAAATGATTGAACGGGTTAAGGAAGATACCGTAAGAACATTGTTCAGAATAGAGATAAGAAAAGAAGAACGGCAGGAGGCAAGTTCCGGAGAAAATACTTCCAGCACTTCTTTGCATTCCCCGAGCGGAGATGAAGCGGAAAGCAAACTTTCCAAAGAGGAACGCAGGAAGAGAAGAGCGTTAAAGAAGAAATTAAAAAAGAAGAGAAAGAGGTAATGGCGTTATGATTACTGACGATACAAAAAGAAGGGCGATTAACTTACTTGAAAGAATAAAGAAAGGATTGGATTATTCCTGACTGAAAAATAAGAAAGCGAGGCTTTCCGAATTGGAGAACCTTACCGCTTCGCAGGATTTTTGGAAAAATTCCGACGCCAAAAACAAATTAAGAGAACTTTCTCTTATAAAAAAAGAAATTGCGCGGTTTGAAGAAGTTGAAAAATTAAAGGAAGACCTTGAAACTATGCTTGAGTTGGGCGAAGAATCCGGTGAAATAATGGACGGAGAACTCATTCCCATAATCGAAAAAGGTGAAAACCTTGTTTCCGACTGGGAAATAGAGAGATTTTTATCAGGGCCTTACGATAGTTACAATGCATTCATTTCGTTCTCCTCCGGTGCGGGAGGTACCGATGCGCAGGATTGGACTCAGATGCTTTTGAAAATGTATTTGAGGTGGGCGGAGAGGCATAATTTCAAAACCGAAATCCTCGAAGAAATGCCGGGAGACGAAGCGGGAATAAAGAGTGCTCTTGTATATGTAAAGGGAGATTTTGCTTACGGGCTTTTAAAAGGTGAAAACGGAGTTCACAGGCTTGTAAGAATTTCTCCGTTTGATGCGAACAAAAGGAGGCATACCTCTTTTGCACTTGTTGAAATTACTCCTGAAATTGAGGATGTGGAAGACGTGGAAATAGACGAAAAGGATTTGAGAATTGATATTTTCCGTTCGAGCGGCCACGGAGGGCAGAACGTTCAAAAAGTGGAAACCGCCGTGCGAATTACTCACATACCGACGGGCATAACGGCGGAGTGCCAAAACGAACGCTCCCAACTCCAGAATAAACAAATGGCAATGAAGGTTTTGAAATCTCGCCTTCTTCTCTATGAAAAGAAAAAGCGCGAAGAGAAACTCAAAAAAATAAAAGGATCGCACAAATCCGCCGAATGGGGAAATGAGATCCGCTCCTATGTGTTACAGCCGTATAAATTGGTAAAAGACCACAGGACGGGAGTGGAAACTGGAAAAGTGGACGACGTTTTGGAAGGAGATCTCGATGCGTTTATTTGGGCGTATCTTAAAACGAAAGCGTAAAAGAAATTTTGCAAAGCATAAAGAAAGTTTCAAATTTATCTTTATCAATACGGTTATTATTTTTATAGGTTCGATTATTTATGCCATTTCGGTGGATATGTTTTTCGATCCGAATCATATTGCCCCCGGCGGTTTTATTGGAATTGCAATAATAATAAATCATTATTTCCCGTTCCTAAAAATAGGAACAATGATTCTTCTTATGAATATTCCATTGTTTGTTATAGGATTGAAACGCATAGGCTGGCATTTTCTTTACGGCACGATTATCGGAACAATCCTTTCTTCCGTCCTTATAGATATTATGGCTCCTTATGTTCCTTCGATACATACCGATATGATTCTTGCTTGTATTTATGGCGGTTTTATTATGGGTGTGGGTATAGGGATTATTTTCAAAGCATATGGTTCAACGGGCGGAACGGATCTCCTTGCTCAAATAGTTTATGATTATACAGGCCTTCCTTTCAGCCAGGCGATGATGGTAATAGATGTGATTATTATTATTGCCGCGGGGATTGTATTCAAAGATATTAACATTTCTCTTTATTCCGTAATTGCGGAACTTGTCGGCAACAAAACGATTGATATTGTTCAGAGCGGTTTTACCTTTTCGAAAGCCGTTTATATTATTACGGAACATCCGGAACCTATCAAAGAATCCGTACTTACGGAAATAGGCAGAGGCGTTACCGAAATTGACGCAAAAGGCGGATACACGGGTAGGCATAAAAAAATGCTCCTTGTCGTTGTTCCGCATACTCAGGTTTCGAAAATCAAAAAAGTCGTGCGAGATGCCGACCCTGACAGTTTTATTATAATCGCGGAGCTGAACGAGGTTATAGGAAGCGGTTTCAAATCGATGAAAGAACGCATATGATAGAATTAAAAAATATCGTAAAAGTTTATCCCAACGGGACTGTTGCCCTTGATAAAGTGAATTTGAAAATAAACAAAGGAGACTTCATTTACATAGTCGGAGAGTCCGGAGCGGGGAAAACGACTTTACTCAGAATTTTGCATTTGGACGAGTATCCCACTCGAGGAGAAATGTTTGCATTCGGAAAGCGCGTTGATAAAAGAACGAAACCTTACCTTTGGAGAAGAAAGGTTCAACTTGCATATCAGGATTTTATGCTTATAGAGGATAGAACGGTATTCGAAAATATTACTTTACCTCTTCAAGTTAAAGGTGAAAATTACTCTATGCTCGTTCAAAGAGCGGAAACGGTGCTTGCTTCGCTGGGCCTGCGCGACAAGATGCACAAACTTGTCAGGGAACTTTCGGGAGGGGAAAAGCAGCGTGTTTCTCTCGGAAGGGCGGTCATTTCGGAACCGGAGATTCTTTTGCTTGACGAACCGCTTGGAAATTTGGATATGGAAACAGCGACTGTTATTATGAATTTCATAGATGCGATTAACGAACGGGGAATTACCGTTGTTATGTCTACGCATCATATGGTTAAAAGGGAAACATCTCCCAAAAGAATCATAAAGTTAAAGAACGGGAGGATTATAGCAAAGGGTTATGTTTAGGCTTTTTTATATGCTCAGGCAGAGTCTTTTGTTGCTGAACAGAAGCAAAAAAGTGATTTTTGTTTCCGTTGTTTTTCTTACTATCGGGTTTGTTACAATCGGAAGCATTTATATCGTAGGGAAAAGGTTTTTTCAATCTTCTCTCAGTTTGAAAAATAAAGTGACGATAACCGTGTTTTTCAAAACGAGTGATTCTTACGACGACGTATCGAAAACGATAGATGAAATCCGGGCAATTGACGGCGTAAAAAATGTGTCTCTCATAACAAAGGAAGAGGGCAAGGAGAATTTTATAAAGTTGTTCCCGCAGTATGCACCTTTGCTTGAAACCTTAAATGAGAATCCGTTTCCCTACACCGCAAAAGTGGAAATTTCGGATATTTCGATGGGGAATAGTATTAAGAGTTTAATCGCATCGTTTCCTACGGTTGACTCCGTTATATTTTCCGAAGAGATGGCAAAAAAGATAAACAATCTTACCAAGGTTGCGTGGCTTTTGTTTATTTTTGTTTTTGTAGTGGTTATTGCCGAATTCGTTTTTATATCTCAAAGCATTATGTCTTTCCTTGTGGATTTAAGGCACACGGAAATAAAAGTTTTGAAGCTCATAGGAGCGGATAATGCATTTATCGAAATTCCGTTTGTGCTCGTGGTAGTTTTTGCTGTTTTTGTATCCTGGGCTTTGTCTCTTTACTTCCTCAAAAAAATAGACTTTTGGAGTATTGATATCATTAAAGGTTTGCTTCCCTTTGCGGATTACAATTTCTCCGTAAATACCGCCAAACTTTTTGCGGAATTGTTTGGCTTTGGTATTGTTGTTTGCCTCATAGGTGCCATAATCCCTTTAAGGAGGGTGAGCAGAGTATGAAAAAAATAATACTGTTTTGTCTTGTATCTCTGCTAATTTTTCTTTTGTCAAATCCTGTTGCCTATTCCGGGCTTACGGAGGAGCAGAAGAAACTTCAGAGATACAAAGAACAACTTAAGTATGTTCAGCAGCAAATTGCCAATGTAAATTATAACGAGTCAAGCGTGATTGCACTTCTCGGGAACCTTGAGGCAGAGGTGCAAGGAGTGCGTCAGAATATTTCCGTTATTCAAAACAAAATCTCCGTGCTTGAAAAAGAAATTTCCGAAAAAAAACAAATCATTGCGGAAAACGAGAAACTCATAGAGGAAAACAAAAAAGCGATTTGTACGGCGCTTAACCTTTCTTATAAGATGAGTGAGATTTCCCCGGTTGAACTTCTTTTTTCCGGGCAGGATATAAACTCTTCCGCGGACAAGGTTGCGTATATTTCATATATAGCGGGCGCAAATAAA
>JAGHAO010000090.1 GCA_021161495.1 Caldisericaceae bacterium
AAAAACAAAAGACCTTATCGGCTCGCACGAGGCGTTCGAAGACATAGAAAATAGGATTTTGCGCGTTGCTTCCCCGGATTCCATAGAGAAAGACCCGCTGAGAGCGTTAAGGGGCATAAGGTTTGCCGCAAATTTCGGACTTAAAATCGAAAAACTGACAAAAGAAAAAATGCGTTCCGGTCTCGCACTTTTGAAAAACGTTCCGAGCGACAGGAAACACGACGAACTGAGAAAACTTTTTTCCGCAAACTTTGAAAGCCTTGTCAAAGTATTCTGTGAAATTCTTCCCGAAAAAAAAGATTGCGTTCCGAAAGAAGTTGTCCTGTCCGTAAAACGTTGCGAAGAATTTCATTCCTGCAAGACGGAAATAAGCAAAGGCATCTCTCTTGCCCATCTGTGCAAACTCTCTGCAATTTCCGAAACATTCCGCCTGGACGAGGAAGAAGTTTTTGGAGTTACGAAAAAGGAAAAAGAATTTTTGGACGTGCTCAAAAACACAAAATGCGAGTTCGAGTATTTCTTTGAGGTGTTCGAAAGGCACAGCGCAGAATTTGCGGTATGCGCAAACGTTTTCCGGTGCAACGGAGAAAAAGCGGATAATATCGTAAAGTGGGAAAACGTAAAAATCGACGGAAACAAATTGAAAGAAGAAACAGGCATTTCCGGTAGAGAACTCGGAAAATTGAAAAGGGAAAAGACAAAGGAAATGTGCAAAAAGATTTATGAAGAAGTTTAAAATAGTCACTTACGGCTGCCAGATAAACGAATACGAATCCGAAAAATTCAGAGAATTCCTGCTCAAAGCGGGGTTTGAAGAAACGGACAGAGAAAGAGACGCGGATTTCGTCATACTGAACAGTTGTGCGGTAAGGAAAAAATCGGAGCAAAAACTTTTGAGCAGAGTGGGTTATATAAGAAAACTCTTTTACGAACAGGGGAAACCCGTCTCCGTTGTAACGGGTTGTGTTGCAACGGTAAAAGAGAAAGAAATAAAGCGGATAGGCGAAAAGAGCGTTGCCCTCGTGATGAAAGGCACGCGCTCCCTGAAAGAGCGCATCGAGAAACTGAGGGAGTTCCTGAATATCGAATTTATCGAACCTTCCCCGCAGGTAAAGGGAGTTTTCGCATACGTCCCGATCATATTCGGGTGCGACAACTTCTGCACGTATTGCATCGTGCCTTTTACAAAAGGAAGGGAGCGGAGCAGAACAAAAGAGGAAGTGCTTAAAGAAGTGCGTTTCTTAGTTGAGGGCGGAACAAAGGAAATCGTTCTTCTGGGGCAGAACATAAATCATTACGGAAGAGACATAGGTTATAAAAACGGATTTGTCGAAATTTTGGAAGAGGTAAACAAAATGCCGGGCTTGAAAAGGCTGAGGTATCTCACCCCGCACCCTGCGGATTTTACGGACGAAGATTTAAAAAGGATGCGCAACCTCGAAAAACTCTGCCCGCATTTTCACCTCCCTGTTCAGTCAGGAAGCGACAAAATCCTGAAACTTATGAAGAGGGGATACACAAAAGGGGAATACCTTTCTTTGATAGAGAAGGTTAAAAAACTCTTCCCCGAAGCAAGCATAACGACGGACATCATAGTGGGCTTTCCGCAGGAAACGGAAGAAGATTACGAAGAAACGAAAAAACTCGTCGAAGAGGTGAGGTTCGACAAGATATTTATTGCCGCATATTCCCCGAGGGAAGGGACAGTTGCCGCAAAAATGGAAGGGCAGATCGAAGAAAAAGTAAAGAAGGAAAGATTAAACGAACTTCTGAAAATCGAAGATGAAATTTCTTTGGAAAAAAACAGGGCATTTGTGGGAAAGGAAACGGAAGTGCTCGTCGAGAACGTAAAAGAAAGCGAAGCAATCGGAAGGAACCCGCAAGACAAAGTCGTTATCATAGAAAATCCGAAATCAAAGAAAGGAGACATCGTCTCAGTTCACATAAAAGACGCAGACAAAATGCACCTTCGCGGAATCGAAGAATGAAAAAAGCCGTTATTATTTTAGGCCCCACCGCAACGGGCAAAACGAAACTCGCGCTGAAACTCTCCGAAAAATTCCCGTTCGAAATAATCTCCGCCGATTCGATGCAATTTTACAAGGAAATGGACATAGGAACGGACAAAGTGCCCGCAGATTTTATGAAGAAAGTCCCCCACCACCTTATCGACATAATCACAATCGAAGAGGAGTTCAGCATTGCGGAGTTCAAAAAACTTGCAACGCAAAAAATGAAAGAGATCGTAAAGAGGAACAAAATTCCGCTGATCGTGGGAGGCTCGGGGCTTTACATAAGGACACTCACGGAAAATTTCCCCGTTGAGGAATTTGCACCGCCCGACAAAGAGTTGAGAAGCAAACTTGAAAATACACCTATGGAAGAACTCCGAAAAATTGCGGAGAAAATTGATCCCGAGGCGGTTTCCAAAATCGGGAAAAGCGACAGAAAACGTCTTATACGCGTGATCGAATTTTTTGAAAAAAGCGGAAGGCGGATTTCGGAAGTTAAAAATGCACCTCCCGAGTTCGAATTTCTGAAGATAGGCTTGATAAAGGAGCGCGGCATTCTGTACCGAGACATCGAAAACCGCATCGAAGAGATGTTTGAACAGGGCTTTATCGATGAGGTTAAGCGCCTCAGGAAAAAATATCCGCATTGGTCGAAAACAGCGTTGCAGGCAATAGGGTATAAGGAAGTTTCCGATTTTTTGGACGGGAAAATCACGCTTTCCGAGG
>JAGHAO010000207.1 GCA_021161495.1 Caldisericaceae bacterium
GAGTAAGCACAATCGGGCCTGAAATTCCCTTCGAAGTGAAAAGCATATCCCCGAAATAAGAAAACTTCCTGCCGTCTGCAAATGCGGAAATCCGCACGTTTCTCAGCGAAAGCCCTTCCAAATGCTTTGCAAAATTTTCTTTTATCAAAAGCGGAACGAGTGCAGGGTAAAGCGGAGTAACCGTATGCCCCAATTTTTTCAAAATCTCATACCCGTCGCCCGTTGTCCCAAGACCGGGAAAGCTCTTTCCGCCCGTCGCAAGAACAAAGTAATCCGCCTTTATTTCCGAGCCGTCCGAAAGAACCGCTGAAACAATTTTACTTCCCTCTTTCCTCAAAGAAATAACGGGCAGAGCGGTTTTTAACTTTATCCCGCGTTTTGCAATTTCCCGTTTCAAAGCATTCAAAACATCTTTTGAGCGGTCACTCTTCGGAAAAACCCTGTTTCCCCGCTCCGTTTTCGTTTCAACGCCTATTTCTTTTAAAAAGGAAATCAGATCCTCATTGGAAAAAACGGAAAAAGAGTGATACAAGAATTTTCCGTTTCGTCCGAACGCTTCAATCAAATCTTTTATCGAACCTGCGTTGGTCACGTTGCAACGCCCTTTCCCGGAAACAAGAATTTTCAAACCGGGCCTCTGCATTTTTTCTATGATTGTAATATCACAATTACCTTCGGCGGATTTCAACGCCGCCATAATGCCCGCAGCTCCGCCGCCTATTATCAAAACCTTTTTCACAGATGGCATTATACAGGAAAAGTAACAATTATAAAATCGATTTGCATTAAAGGACTTTCAACGCTCCCGTATTTGGCATTTCGAACTATGTCCTGCACCCCTTTCCTCGCCGAAGGCGAGCACTCGTTTCGAACCTCAAATCAGTCACTCTGAACTTGTTTCAGAGTCTGTCTTTTCAAAAGCAAGACCCTGAGTAAAAGCATTTCAGGGCGACAGAAAGAAAATAGGAGTTTCGAGGGAAATGTGTTCCCTCGATTTAGAGACCCTGAGTTAAGACATCTCAGGGTGACAAAAGGGGCCGTCATTCTGGAGGAACAAACGAAGTGAGTGACGAAGAATCTCATATTTGTCATTCCGGACTTGATCCGGAATCTCGTCTTTGTTTTTTCTCTGTTATCCTGAACCTTGCCCTGCACTCCTTTTCTCGCCGAAGGCGAGCACTTGCTTCAGCATCCCGTATTTTTACACTTTTGAAGTGCACTTAAAATAAGACCCTAAATAAAAATACTTTATGATGGAAAATGTATTTTATTTGATTTTGCTTCCGAACCGCAGATCCTATTTCAACTGAAGTTCAATCCGTCAAACTTGCTAAAGCCTGTTTAACACGTCTTTGTAAACTTTCTTTCTGTGTATAATGCCGAGAACATAAACGGTTTTTTTATCTATCTCATAAACAATGCGATAGTCCCCGACTCTCAACTTCCAATATTTCTTCAATGTTTTTCTTAAAGGTTTGCCGTATTTTTCCGGCTCGGTAGCCAACCTTTCTTCTATTGCTTTTCTGATTCTCAACCTCAATTTTTTGTTTATCTCGGGAATATCTTTGTTTTTAACATCAGGATGGTATAAAATTTCAAACGCCATCTATTCCCAAACCTCATCGTGCGAAAGCGCCTTCGCTTTTTCAAATGTTTTTTTTCTTTCGTCGGCAAATTTCGAAAGGGCAACATCTTCTCTTAACTCAATCGCTTCTTTTATAAGATCCCTTACGGTGGAAGAAATTGAAATTTCTTCGGATTCGGACAAATCCTTTATAATTTTATACAGGCTTTTATCAAGCACCACATTAACCCTCGGTTTTTTCGTTGCCATTTGATCACCTCCTTGCAAAACAAAGTGTATCACTTTTGGTGAACTTGTCAACATTGCAGTATTCGAATCGGCATAAATTTTGCTTTAAGTTTCTTTCTTCCCGGATGCTGTTCACGTTTTCGGTTTTGCCGTAAATATTATCCTTTGTTATTCCGGAATATGTCCCGAATCCTGTCCCACACTCCTTTCCTCGCCGAAGGCGAGCACTTGTTTCAGCATCGTTTCAGACTCTTTATTTTGTCGTCCTGAACTTGTTTCAGGACCTCATCTTTTCAATAGGAGTTTCGAGGGAAATGTGTTCCCTCGATTTATAGACCCTGAGTAAAGACACCTCAGGGTGACGCAAAAAAGGGGAATCTCAGGATGGCAAAATATTTTATGAAGGTATTCAAAACGAGCGGCATTCGGGAAAATCACCGTTTTATGCGGAGATAACACCGATAAATAAAGGCTTGGTTGCGTTTTTGATGCGTAAATCGATTTTAAGGGCTGAAAAAGAAATTTCAGGTATATTTACCCGTTGAAAACGCAAATACGGGCTAAAAACGGCATATCTGAAATGCCGATGAATAAAGGGTTTGTTTGAAATTTTGCGGTTTGGGAGGTGCTTTCCGAAAATTACACCCTTGAGAAACCCTTTATTTATGCGAACTAAATTTCGTAACTTTTCGAACGGAATCTCCAAAAACGGAAAAATGCCGACAAACTCCCATAAATACACAGTTTTACGAAGAAATACGGATTTATGCCTTGCGCCAAACTACCAGATTTGAGCACGGGACAAACTTCCGCCCCAGAGGTTCCGGAGATTTCTTCTCCCGAAACCGTCGAGGAAAAATTCTTTTTGGCACGCAATTTTTTTAAGAGTTCCATAGGGAGCATTCGATCTGTATCCTCTTCCTTAATGAGCGACTTTACGACATCTGAAAGAGGCTCTCTGCAGACGATGTAAACTGTGTCAAAACCCGGGTAAGTTTTCAGGTATTCCTCAATTCCTTCGATGTCGTCCCTTCCTACTACACGCCTGAAACACAGGAAAATCCTTTTTATCTGCCGAACAGCCTGTCCATAATGATTGCCGCCGCACTCCGGACGGAAAGGTGGTTGAAACCGCAGTTCCCTTTTATTGGCGGAAGGAAATAGTCAAACTTTTCTTCCAACTCTTTTGCAATGCCCCAACCCGTTCCGAAAACGAGGGCAATCGGAATTTCTTCTTTTGCTTTTTCCGCAAGTTCGGAGTAATCGATTTTCCGCACACCTCTTTCCTGAGCCGAAGTTCCCACAATGAGCGGACGCCTTCCTTCCGTTTTTTCCATCTCCGAAACCGCTTCTTCAAAGCTCTTTTTTACTTCCACGATTTCAATTGCCTCGGCGCGGTTCGGATTATAAGATTTGCCCGATGTATCCCAGAATTTTTTTATCCGCTCCACTATTTTGCGCTCCCCTTCAAACGGCTGGATGATGAAAAACTTTTTCAGGCAGTATGTCCGGGCACAGCGCGCCATATCGTGAATGTCGTGAATCACAATGCTCGTTGCTATGATTTCTCCGTTTTTGTTGTAAACGGGGTAATGGAGCAAAACAAGGTAAACATTCATTTCAGAATCTCCCTTGCCGTTTGCTCAATTTCTTCAAAGATTTCTTTCAAGATTTCCTTCTCCTCTTCCGTGAACTTGTGTTTTAAAATAAGGTCGGGCCTTTTTACGAGCGTTCGTTTGAGCGCCTCTTTCAGCCTCCACTTCCGTATGTTTTCGTGATGCCCGCTGAGCAAAACCTCCGGCACTTCCTCGCCGCCTATTTTGCGGGGACGCGTGTAATGCGGGTATTCAAGCAAGTCGTTTTCGAAACTTTCCTCGCTCAAAGAACTCTCATTCCCCAAAACTCCGGGAAGAAGCCTTACCACCGCATCGATCACAAGAATTGCGGCGGTTTCCCCTCCGCTTAAAATGAAATCTCCCACCGAGAGTTCCATATCGATTTTTTCGTTTATCCGCTCGTCAATTCCTTCGTAATGCGCGGGTATAAAAAGCAAACTTTCCTTTTGAGAAAGAAAATGCGCAATTTTTTGGTTGAACTTTTCCCCCTGAGGCGTGAGAAGGATTTTGAAAGATTTGCCCTCGGTTTTTTCGATTTGTTCAATTCCCTTTAAGACAGGTTCCGCAAGCATCACCATTCCGGCGCCTCCTCCGTAAGGCGTGTCGTCGGTTGTGCGGTGCTTATCTTTCGTGAAATCCCTGAGGTTGTGAACGCAGAATTCAAGGGCGTTTCGCTCTTCCGCAATTTTTATGATGCCTTCTTTTTCTATGCAGAGGAACGTTTCCGGAAAAATCGTAAGGATATGAATTTTCATTTCTCAAAAGAAAAAGAGGCGGAGTTTTGCTTTCGGAGATTTCCGCCTCTCAATAATTTACTCTTCTTTGATTGATACGACAATTCCGTCTTTTATTACCACTTCCGCGCCGGACGTTTTTTTGAAGAGGTCGTCGCCTTCTTTCACATCGACAAGCCCTTCCAGAACCGTGTAAGGGAAAATGTCCCCTTCCTTCAGTTTGTCGATTTCAGAGATTCTGCTTCTAATGTCCTGCGCAAGGGCTTCTTGCATAAGCCTTTCCTCTTCAATCCTTGCTTTGAGAGACTCCACATAAGCGGCGTCTTTCATTCCGGCACTTCCTATAACGAGTTTTGCAAGGGAAGATTTGAGTTCCTTTGCCTTGTTTTCCGCAGCGGTAAGCTGCTTTTCAAGCTCGGCTTTGTAATCCTGCTTAAACTTTTCCGTTACTATTACTTTGACTATTACGTTTTGCCTGAGATGGAGCACACTCATCGGACTCACCCTAAACTACCCTACACGCTTTTAGGTTTGGAGTTAATCTGAACGTTTGCGTTCTTCCCGATTTTGCTGGAAGCCGCTTTCACGATAACCCTAAGCGCGTTTGCAGTTCTTCCCTGTTTGCCGATTACCTTTCCGATATCCTGATCGGCGACCTTAATCTCGTAAATAACAGCCTGTTCACCGGCAATTTCGTTCACAACAACTTCTTCGGGTTTGTCAACCAATGCCTTCACCATAGTTTCGATAAGTTCTTTCATTATCCGTTACCTCCTTCTTGTTTAAGTTTTAGAAACTCGTTCCACACATTTCCTCTTTTCAGAATCTTTTTTGCAGATTCCGTAGGTTGTGCTCCTTTCTTTAACCAGTCCAGTATCCGGTCTTTCTTCAACACCAATTCTTCCTTTTCAGGAACAGGATTCCAGAAGCCCACGATTTCGATAAAGTTACTATCCGTTGCACTTCTCGAATCCGTAACAATTACCCTATATGCTGCCCGATGAGGCGCTCCCACTCTTGCCAATTTAATTTTAGTTGCCAATTCGATAACCTCCTAATTTTTTATTCAATTTGCTTCCTATTTTACCTTAATTTTATAATCCGGTCAATAGCAGGTAGAACTTCGGAAATTTTCCTTCTATGTTCGCAAAAATTTTCCGAAAGGTTTTTTATTACTAAATTTCAACGCCCCTTTCCCGCGCAAACTCTTTGAGTTCGTCCGTATAAGGGTAATCGGCTTTTTCCAAGGCTCCGAGCAATCTTTTAATATCCTTGAATGTATTGCCAAATAAATAATCATCCCATTCCTTTATC
>JAGHAO010000177.1 GCA_021161495.1 Caldisericaceae bacterium
AATCGTAATACGTACCCCGCATTTTTTCGAATACCTTTTCATAGCATTTGTCGAACACGACGGGAAGAATGAGTTTTTCCACGTCTTGGAAATCCCTCAGCGTATTAATAACTTTTTCGGACGAATTCTCTTTTTCGCTGCCGAACGGTTCAAATGCAGTAATAAGTATTTTCATCCCTTTGCCTCCTGCGAATAATTAAGCCGAATTTTTTATAAGATTTCGCAGTATATACGTGAAAACCGTTTCTGATAGGGGTTCGATGTATCTTCTTCCGTCCACGTTTATATCAACCGCTGTTTCGTTTATTCCGGTAAAATATATGGATTTTACCCTGTTTTCCCTTGCTATTTCAACCCCTCCTTCAATAGGTTTTACGGAAACGATTTTACCGAGAGGGATGGCAATTGTTCTGAATCTTCCCGTAAACACAAACCTTCTGTTCGTAATCGTCAGATTTCCCGTATCTATTCGTCTGAGTTCTTCGTAGGATCTGCTTGTCGCATCGAATTTCCCTACTCGGAAATAAACTCCTTTTGCAATTCTGAAACTCGGCCCTGCATAACCTCCCGTTGTTTTTCTCACTTTGCGTGTTTCCCAATAAGATATGCCGGAAAATGACATAATTAGTTCCTCGTTTCTTCTTAACACAACCGGAGAAGGATCTTTTATAATCTTCGGGACGTGTCCTTTTTCCACAAGCAAAATCCACTTGCTTATGTCTACTTCTCTTTGCTTTTCGTCCGACATTCCTCCGTTTGCTATATTATTCCACTCCCTTGCGGTGAGAAAACGGTTTCCGTATTCAATCCAGATGGGATTCGCCCTGTCTTTTACTTTTACGAGTTTGTACATTCCCCCGTCTCGGACAAACACCGCTCCGCAGTTTTTACATATGAGTTCTTTCACCGAAGAAAACAGACGTTTTTTCGTTACTTCTTCAAGTTTTTCGGATTTACATACCGGGCATTTTTTCAGATCCGTATCATTCATTTTTGCCTCCGGATTTACAGAATCTCTCCTAACAGTTTGAGGTGCTGCAAAATAAGGCGGGTTATGAGGAAATTCTTGCGGACAAATTCCGTGCCGTTCTCTCCCAATTCTCTCGCAAGGTCCGGATTTTCAAGCAGTTCTATTATTTTCTTTGCAAATCCGTCGTAATCGTAAGGATCGAGCAGGAAACCGTTCCAGCCGTCTTTTATCTGCAAGGTGATTCCTCCCACTCTTGACGCAATGACGGGCGTTCCTTTCCAAAGCGCCTCCGTTACGGTAAGCCCGAACCCTTCTCTTGTAGATTTCTGTATAATTACGGAAGAAACGCGCTGCAAGACGTTCACCAAAATGTTGTTCTCGCTGGTTATCAAAATTACGTCGCCGTTTTCTATCAGTTTTTTCGCTTTTTTCTTTACTTCCTCGTAAATTCTATACCCTTCCGGATCGTCCGACGCCATACTGCCGCAAAGGATAAGCCTTACGTCTTTCACTTCTTTCACTTTTTTGAACACTTCGATTACTCCGAGCGGGTCCTTCCACGGGTCAAATCTTGAGATTTGGGTTATCAAAGGTTTATCGAGCGGGATGTTGAACTTGGCGAGGAACTTGTCAATCGTGCTTTTCTCAAGCGGCATATTTTTCGGTGTAAGCGGGTCTATTGCGGGCGGAATAACGAACTGTTCCACGGGCAAGTCCTTCCTTTTGTACCGCTCCATTGAAACAATTACGGCATCGTACCGCAGTATAAACGATTTCAGGTAATCCCAAATCTTGGGGTTCGGCGCCGTGAGATCTATGTGGCAGCGCCATATCCACGGTTGCCTTTTTCGGTAAAATGTGATGAGCGGCAAGGGTTGCGGGTCGTGAATCATCACCGCATCGTGTTTTATATGCGTGTATATCGCAAAATTTCCGTTTGTTTCCATATAAAGTTTCTTTTTCAGGTCCGTAAGGTTTATGTCCGCGCCCTGCAAGGCATTGTGAAATTTTTTCGTTACCGTGAAGAAATCCGGGTTTCCGTGCAAAATCCTCCATTCCGCGTCAATTCCCGTGTTGTTCATTAACGGCACAAGGGAAGAGAGCATTTCGGCAACTCCCCCTCCCTGATATGTGGAATTGATATTCAGGATGTATTTTCCGTAGAGTTTTCTTGCTTTTTTGTATATATCGGCAATTACTTCGTCTCCCACTATTTTTCTGTATGATTCGGGATCGTATCTCATATCTTTCACCTCCTGCCTCATTATAGCATTTTTGGTGAAGAATTCGAATTTTTTCGATTGTCATTTTTTTGATATAATTCTTTTGTTAAGATATTATAGGAGGCGATAAAATGGATTTGAAAAAGTATATTAGGAATATTCCGGATTTTCCGCAGAAAGGAATTTTGTTCAGAGATATTACACCTCTGCTTGCGGACGGCGATGCATTCAAATTTGCTGTTAAGGAACTCGCAAACCACTTCAAAGATAAAGGCATTCAAAAAGTTGCCGGTGTCGAAGCGCGCGGTTTTATCATAGGTGCGCCCGTTGCCGCGGAACTCGGCGTGGGTTTTGTTCCGATAAGAAAACCGGGCAAACTTCCTTTTGAAACGGTAAGGAAGGAGTATCAACTCGAATACGGGATGTCCATTCTTGAAGTGCACAAAGACGCCGTAAAGAAAGGCGAAAAGGTTCTTATGATCGACGATTTGCTCGCAACCGGAGGAACTGCGAAAGCGGCATCCGAACTTATTGAAAGCCTCGGAGGAGAAATCGCCGGTTGGGGGTTCGTCATAGTTTTAAAGAGTTTGAAAGGAGAGGAGAAGTTAAAGAACTACGAATTGTTCTCACTGATAGACTTCGACTGATTTGGAAGAAAAAAGACTTTTTAACGAACTAACGCAGAAGATCTCCTCTGTTTTGTCTCCGGAGGAGATTTCTTTGATTAAAGAGGCATATCTTTTTGCAAAAGAGGCGCACAAGGACCAAAAGAGGGAGAGCGGGGAGCCTTACATTATTCATCCTTTGAATGTCGCCCTGATCCTTACGGATTTCAATGTTGACAAAGAAACGTACATTGCCGCATTCTTGCACGACGTACTTGAAGATACGGAGGTGAGTCCCGAAGAGATAAAAGAGAAATTCGGAGAAACCGTTTTGTTCCTCGTGCAGGGCGTAACCAAATTAAAACACATTAAAAATGTTTCGACGGAAGAGGCGAAACTTGAAAATCTCCGGAGGATGCTCCTTGCAATGGCGTCCGACGTGCGCGTTGTCTTAATAAAACTCGCAGACAGGCTGCACAATATGAGGACGCTCGGCTTCTTCCCTCCGGACAAGCAAAAACGCATAGCGAAAGAAACGATGGATATTTACGTCCCTCTTGCCCACAGGCTCGGTATATACACAATAAAATGGGAATTGGAAGACCTGAGTTTCAGGTATATAGACCCCAACAGTTATTACGAACTCGCGAGGAAGGTTTCAAAAAAACGCAGGGAAAGGGAAGCGTTTATCAAGAAAGTTATAAAAGAACTGGAAGAACTTATGAGGAAAAACAGAATAAAAGCGGAAGTCTCCGGGAGGCCGAAGAACCTTTACAGCATTTACAGAAAAATGATTAGGGATAACAAGACGTTTGAGGAGATATACGACCTTACCGCCCTGCGCATCATAGTGCTCGACATACCGACCTGTTATCAGGTGCTCGGGATTGTGAACAATTATTACACACCTGTTCCCGGGAGGATTAAGGATTATATTGCAATGCCGAAACCGAACGGATACCAGTCTCTTCACACTACGGTGATTGCGAAAGACGGCGAGCCTATGGAAATTCAGATAAGAACCCGTGCGATGCACAAACACGACGAAATAGGAATTGCCGCTCATTGGAAATACAAAGAGGGCATTGAACTCGACGAAAAGTACGAAAAGAAACTTGTCTGGCTCAGGCAACTTCTCGAATGGCAGAAGGAGATGCGCTCCACAAAGGAATTTGTCGAAAGAGTGAAAGAAGACCTGTTCAGCGAGGAAGTTCTCGTTTTTACTCCGAAGGGCGAAGTGATTGCTCTTCCCGAAGGCGCCACTCCCGTTGACTTTGCTTACAGGATACACACCGAGGTGGGTAACAGGTGCATAGGTGCACGTGTGAACGGAAGGATTGTCCCGCTCGAAACGAAGCTCAAAACTGGCGACAGAGTGGAAATTATTACGTCGAAAGCGGACAAAGGCCCCAGCCCTGACTGGCTGAAATTCGTTAAGACGGCGTCCGCGCGTTCCAAAATAAAGGCGTGGCTGAGGAAAAGGGAGAGGGAACTCCTTGAAGAGGGAAGCGGAACGAAAAAAGAGGAAAAAGAGGAGCAAAAACCTCAACCCGCTCACGTTCCACAGCAAAAGCACATTCCGAAAAAAGAAGAGTTCCGATTTTTCCCCGTGGTTCCCGGGGTGCGCGGAATAAAAATTTCCCTTGCGGGTTGCTGCAAACCGGCGTATCCGGAAAAAATCGTTGGCTATGTAACGAGGGGAAGAGGCATAAAAATACACAGGGCGGATTGCCCCAACATAAAAGCAATCATGGAAAGGGGCGGAAAAGTGCTTCCCGCTGTATGGAAGAAAAAGAAAAAAGGTTTGTTAAGAGTGTTTTTCAGGATTACGGCGTGGAATATACCCGGGCTTCTTTACAAAATATCGGGCATTTTTGCGGAGAGGGAAATAAATTTGGAAACTTTCCATACATCGGAGCGAAAAGACAAAAAGAGGCACGGATACGTTCAGTGTATATCCGTTTCTCCGTTACGATTCCCAAGCCTTCGGACCTTCCGCAGATATTAAAGGAAATTCGGCTCATTCCGGATATTATTAAAATAAGGTACAGCAAGAGGTGGGATTATGAGGATAGTGGTTCAGAGAGTGAAAAAGTCGAAAGTCGAGATCAAAAGTAAAACATACTCGGAAATAGGTAAAGGTATTTTGGTTCTTCTCGGTGTGGAGAAAGGAGACACAAAAGAAAAAGCGGATTGGCTTGCAAGAAAGGTGTGCAATTTGAGGATTTTTTCGGACGAAAACGGGAAAATGAACCTTTCAGTGAAAGATATAAAAGGCGAAATTCTCGTTGTTTCTCAGTTTACGCTTGCATCTTATGTGAAAAAAGGAAACAGGCCGTCTTTTACGAATGCGGCTCCGGAGGAAGAAGCGGTTCCGCTTTACGAATATTTTATTAGCAAGATCAAAGAAGAGGGAGTACCCGTAAAAACAGGCATTTTCGGTGCGGATATGGACGTTTCCCTCGTAAACTATGGGCCTGTTACATTTATCCTTGAAAAATAATATAATACGTAAATAAAGGAGGTGTGAGGTGGAAAAGAAAGGCGAAATTTTCGTAGGTTACAGAAGAGTAATCGGGATAACCGACATTCAGGGAATTGTGGATTATATGGAAGATAACGAACCTTTCAAAAAAGTTTATCTCATTGCTACACATCCGCTTGCGGGCCCTGTTAGCGAGTATCTTGAAAAGAATCTTAAACCGCTTACGGAAGTGGAATTCATACTCACAAAGGATTTTGACGAAACGATAGACGAGATAAAAGAGCGCCACAAGGATGAAGAAATGTGGATTACAAGCCTTGATGATTTCGGCGACAGGGCGCTTTCGTTCGACCCGGACTAAATATATTTATGCCACATTTAGAGATTGCGCATTTCAAACTGTATGTTTCTCTTTTACAATCGCTTTCGCTGATTATTACAGTGGCGTTTCTTCTCGTTCAAACTCCTGTTACGAGGGTTTTATTTAACATTGAAAAATCGTTTCGGAAACAGATCTATCTCGGTTTGTTTTTCGGCATTGTATCCATTGCAGGCACATATCTCGGAGAACCCGTAGGCGGAGCAATCGCAAACATACGAGACATAGGTGCAATTAGCGGAGGTTTGTTCGGCGGGCCTCTTGTGGGTTTGATCGCAGGGCTCATAGGGGGCATTCACAGGTACACACTCGGAGGGTTTACCGCACTCCCCTGTATGCTTGCAACCATTACCAACGGTTTTGCCGCAGGGTTGTTGTATAAATACAGAAACGAGGAGATTTTTAACCCGTCCAGGGGGATGCTGTTCGCTCTTGCTGCGGAATCTTATCATATGCTCCTTGTTATTGTGCTTGCAAAACCTTATTCAAAAGCGCTTCAACTTGTAAATATCATAAGCGGGCCGATGATTTTGATAAATGCAGTCGGCGTGGGATTATTTCTGCTTGTGATAAAGGCATCTTACAAGGAAAAAGAATTTCTATCCGCGCTTACCGCGGAAAAGGTTCTTGAGATAACGGAAAAAACACTCCCCGTTTTAAGCAAGGGGCTCACGTATGAAACTGCGGGGATCACGGCGAAAATCATCTTAAAAAACACAAACCTCGATGCCGTGGGAATTACGGATACGCAAAAGATTCTTGCCTTTTGCGGTGCGGGAGAAGACCACCACAAACCCGGTGATAAATTCCATACCGCTGCGACGAAAGAGGCAGTCAAAAAAGGCGAAATTGTAATGATGTACACGAAAGACCAAATAGGGTGCAGTGAGAAAAAGTGCCCGCTCGAATCCGGAATTGTGGTGCCGATGAAATCTTCCGACGGCGAGGTTTTCGGAGTTTTGAAACTTTACAGGACAAAACCGTATTCAATGAGTTTGCTTGATATGGAAATCGCAAAGGGGCTTGCTGACATCCTATCCACTCAAATTCAGTTAAACCGCATAGAGAAAGAGAAAAAGCTCAGGATGGTGTCCCAGCTTCGCGCGTTGCAGGCGCGGATAAACCCGCATTTTTTATTTAACGCGCTGAACACGATCCGGTATATGGTAAGGAAAAACCCGGAAGAAGGCTATGATTTGCTCTTCAAACTGAGTGTTATTTTGAGGGAAACGCTTGAAAGGAGCGATAATTTCGTAAAACTCTCCGAAGAAATAGATTTTGTTAAGGCTTACCTTGCGATAGAAAAAGCGCGCTTCGGGGAAAGGCTCGAAACGGTTTTCAACATAGATGAAGACGTTAAGGAGATTGACATACCGTCTCTTATTTTGCAGCCGATTGTCGAGAATTCCGTAAAGCACGGATTTTCGCCGAGCGTGAAAAAGTTGAAAATAGAAGTTTCCGCATACGCCAGGTTTGGGGTTTTATACCTCGGTGTGTCCGATACGGGGAAAGGGATTAAAAAGGAAAAGATTGCCGAAATCCTGAATTTTAACGAACATTCCCGCTCCGTAGGGATTCGGAATGTGTGCGAGAGGCTGGAAAATTTGTACGGAGACAAATTTCAGTTTAAAATAACAAGTAAACCGGGTAAGGGAACAAAAGTAACGATAGGTATCCCTTACGAGGGGGCGAGGAAATGGTTATTAGAGCGATTATCGTTGACGACGAAGAGCCGGCAAGAGAAGAAGTGAGTTATCTGCTCTCACACTTCAGCGAGTTCGAAGTGATAGGGGAGTATGAAAACGCTTTTGACGCCCTGAACGCAATTCTCACAAAACAGCCGGACGTTGTATTTTTTGATGTGGATATGCCCGGTTTTTCCGGCATTCAGCTTGCGGAATCCTTAAAGAATACGGAGAATGCTCCGCTTGTCGTTTTTATAACTGCGTATTCGGAGTATGCCGTTAAGGCATTTGAACTGAACGCTGCGGATTACCTTGTAAAACCCATCGACCCTAAAAGGTTTGCCGAGATGATCGGGAAAATAAAGGAAAGAATGGAGAGCAAGGAGTCGGGGAATGTTGATTTTATCATAGGAGAAAAGGAAAGCAGCCTTTTTTTGCTCAAACCTCAGTGTATTATCTATTTTTATATTAAAAATGAAAAAGTATTTGCAAAAACAAAGAAAGGTGATATGTATTGCAAAGGGCTTACCCTTCAATCCGCCGAGGAAAATTTGAAAGACAAAAACTTTTTTAGGATTCACAAAGGCTATCTTGTGAATGTTTCCGAGATTCAAAAAGTAATCCCTTGGTTCAAGGGAAAGTATCTCATAGAAATGTCCGACGGTTCCAAACTCCCCCTGTCTCCGCACAGGCAGAAAGAATTCAGGGAAAAATTTCTCTCACTTTGAGGGTAAAAATTTCACCGTTCACCTGTTAAATTTCTACAGTCACCGAAAAACTGTTGATTTTTGTACCTGCCGTTTGTTACAATTAACGTAGGTAGGTATGCAAATTATGGTAAAAGAAGAAAAAATCTGGAGAAGCGATTACGTGATTTTCCTGAACGAAATGGAGGAAAAGCTCAGGGCGTATTACGATATTGCCCGGGATTTTCCCGTGGGAGACGAAGTATTCGACCTTTACGCCGAGTACAAGGAGTCGGTGGAAGACTATTTCATAATGTCTATGCTTAAAGTTTATATGTATCACGTATTTGCCCATATCCTTTTCAAAAAAGAAGATCTTCTGACTGCGGAATCCGTGAACAAATGGTTCGAATGGATGAAAACGGAAGGAAAAAGGCATCTTTTGAAAATTCCTCAAGACCATTACCTTACGGTTCTCTCCCTTATACTTGTGGCGCCTGAAATTGACGAGGATACGGCAAAGGCTTTCGAAAAATCGTTTCTAACAAAGTCCATTACTTTCAGGCTTAGGGGCTCTTATGATGTTGCAATACTCGGTTTTGACTGGAACAGCAAAAAAGTTTACTATCCCA
>JAGHAO010000160.1 GCA_021161495.1 Caldisericaceae bacterium
CCGATTAACGGCTTCTTCGTATTGTTCTATTCGATCAAATATTATATGCTCTTTCATATGCATTTTCCCGGATCGTTTTATAATTCTCCCTGAAATATTGTACCGCTTTGGGTAAAAAGTTCAAAATATCGCTTGCCGTGATTCCGTCAGCTCCTACTTCTTTTGAGGCAAGGTCTCCGGATAGCCCGTGCAGGAAAACTCCGGTTCTTACGGCCCCTTCAATGGATAGCCTCATACCGTACATTGCAGCTATCGTTCCCGTTAATACGTCTCCGCTACCTGCGGTTGCCATCCCTGGATTTCCCGACGTGTTGATCATTACCCTTCCGTCAGGAAGGGCTATCAAAGTGAATGCGCCTTTAAGCACCAATACAACGTTATATTTTTCTGCATATTCCGAGGCGAGGTCGATTTTCCGGAGTTTTATTTCGCCTATGGGTAGCCCAGTCAGCCTTGCGAATTCTCCGAGGTGAGGGGTAAGTATTGTGGGCGATTCTCTGTCTTTCAAGATTTCTTTTTTGCCTGCAACTGCCGTTATGCCGTCTCCGTCAATTATCATAGGTTTGTTTACGCTCTTTATTATTTCTCGTGCGGTTTCCATTGTTTCTTCATTGAGTGTGAGCCCCGAACCTATGGAGATAATGTCCGTTTTTTCCGCAAAATCCGTGATTTCATTTACGCTTTTTATCGAGATTGTTTTTTCTTCGGTTTCTTTTACGGGTATTGTGACTACCTCACTGCCTTTTGAGGCGACAAATGGCGCTATGCTTTCCGGAGTTGCAAGATAGGATAACCCCCCTCCCGCCTTTAAGAATGCCATTGATGAAAAGTACGGCGCACCGAGGTAATTCCTTCCGCCGGAAATAAACAACGCCTTTCCGAAATCCCCTTTGTGTGTGTCGTTTTCTCGTTTGGGAAGTTCTATGGGAATATTTATCTGAACTTTTATGCTCTCGCTGTTATACAGAGACGGCGGGTATGAAATATGCGATACGTAGAGTTTTCCCGTATAATCCGCTCCCGGATATATGAAACATCCGCGTTTGGGCAGCCCGAATGTTATTGTGCAGGTGGCTTTTACGGCTATTTCCATTATCTCTCCGGTGTCTCCGTTTATTCCGGAAGGAATGTCTATGCTGAAAACTGGTTTTCCGCTGATATTTATGCCTTCTATTATTTCTTTGTATATGCCTTTTACCGGCCGGGATATTCCTATTCCGAAAATCGCATCGACGATTGCGTCGCATCTGTATATGTTCATTTCGGTAACCCGATCGAAAAATTTGACTTCGTATCTTTCTATGGGAAAACTATCGAGCCGTTTGTAATTTTTTAAAGCAACACCTTTTAATTTTTTTTCGTCTCCGATTAAAAACAGTGAAACAATTGCGCCTGCCGATGCAAGTTTCCTCGCAACAACAAAACCATCTCCTCCGTTGTTGCCGGTTCCGGCGAAAACGACAAACCGCTTATTTTCCACGCCCTGCATTTCTTTTTCAATTGCATAGTACGCCGCATTTCCTGCATTTTCCATCAAAATTTCCGAGCTAAGCCCAAATTCTCCGGCTTTTTCGTCCAATGCTCTGATTTCTTTTGTTGATGCGATTTTCATTTTTCTTCCTCCTCGAATATTGCAATTGCCGTCGCATACTCTTTTTCATGCGATACGGAAATTCTTACATTTGCGATATTTGTAAAAGGTGCTCCGTCCGCACGGTTCAGAATTTCTATTTCATTAAAAGGGATCTTTTTCCCTGTTGCCTTTATTATGGCTTCTTTTGCCGCAAATTTCCCCGCGAGAGTTTCAAACGGTCGCGAAAGTTTCATTGCATATCGAATCTCATTTTTAGTGTAAATTCTTTCCAGAAATTTTATGCCGTAATTTTCTTTCATTTTTTTAATTCTGTCAACCTTTACTATATCTATGCCAACTCCTTTTATCATACTTCATTATAGTAACAACCGAATTTTTGTAAAATGATTTTTTGTGTAGAATTGAAGCAGAGGAAACAATTTTGATTACAGGGAGGTCTTATGGAAAGAGTTGAAGAACAAATTTTAAGGTATCTTCTCAAAGGTTGTGCCACTTTATGGGAGGTTATAAACCATCAGGACGTAGACATAAAATCGGCAGTAGAGGCATTAAATCGTTTCAAAAGCGAGGGGTATATCGAAGCAAAGGATGACAAAATCTGCCTTTCCGATGCGGGAAAAGATTTTGCCATGAAAAATAACATTCGTAAAGAAGAAAATTTTATTTGCAAGAATTGCGAGGGAACCGGAATCGAACTTTCAAATGTTTTTGACGAAGCAATAAAAAAGTTCAAGAAAATTTTTAAGGGAAGGCCGTCTGAAACTGCGGAATTCGACCAGGGTGTAGTTCCGCCGGAAGTTTCTTTCAGAAGAGCGGCATTTGTTTATATGAGAGGGGATCTTGAGAATAAGAAATTGCTTTTCCTCGGGGACGACGATTTGACAAGTATTGCAATGATGCTCACGGGCCTTCCGAAAGAAATAAGAGTTATCGAAGTGGACGAACGCATAGTGAACTATATTAACAAAGTCGCAAAAGAGTATAATCTTAACGTTGAAGCCGAATTATATAATGCGGTTGACCCCTTACCCGAAAAGCTGAAAGGGAAATTCGATGTTTTCCTTACGGATCCCGTTGAAACGGTTGCGGGAATGCGCCTTTTCTTTTCTCGTTGCATAGAAGGGTTAAAAGGAGAGGGCGGCTCGGGGTATTTCGGAGTGAGTCATTACGAGTCTTCTCTTAAAAAATGGTTTGGGATTGAGAAAGACTTGCTTGCTATGAATCTCGTTATAACGGATGTTTTGAGAGATTTTAACAAATATCTGCTTACCGGAGAAAGAATCCTCACCGAGGGATTCAGAGTGGTAAAGGAGGCGCCGTTCCCTCCCAAGGCGCCGGATTATCCGTGGTACCGCTCTACGTTTTTCAGAGTGGAGCTTATAGGTGAGCCAAATCCTTTGATTACGGAAAAGGTGAATTGGAAAAGGGAACTCTATTATGATGAAGACACGTATGTCGCACTTCCGTAAAAATGTTTGCAAGAGTTAAAAGTGTTTCCCTGAAAGGGCTTGAAGAAATTGACGTTCTTGTTGAAGTCGATATTTCCAACGGCCTTCCTTCTTTCAACATCGTGGGCTTGCCGGATGAGGCTGTGCAGGAGTCGCGCGAAAGGGTGCGCTCCGCAATAAAAAATTCCGGGTTTGATTTTCCTTTGAAGCGCATCACGGTTAACCTTGCTCCTGCGGAAGTGAGGAAAGAGGGTTCCGTTTACGACCTTCCCATTGCAATCGGCATTTTGCTTGCTACGGGTGTAATTACGGACAAAGATTTTACGGAGAAGTTTCATTTTGCAGGAGAACTTTCTCTGGACGGGTCGGTAAGAAAAATTTCGGGTGCTCTCCCGATGGCGATAGGTCTTTCGAAAAGCGGGGCGAATTTCGTAGTACCTATTGCAAACAAGGAAGAAACCGAAATTATTTCCGGCGTGGATGTTTATTCGGTAAGGCATCTGCACGAAGTTGTCGAATTCCTAAACGGCGACAGGGAAATTGCGCCCTCGAAATCGAGTATCGGGGAAAAGTTAAAAACCGATGAAGAATTTGACTTGGATTTTTCGGATATAAAAGGGCAGGTGCAGGCAAAAAGGGCAATGGAAATTGCAGCTGCGGGTAGCCACAACATAGCAATGATGGGAAGCCCGGGATGCGGGAAAACATTGCTTGCAAGAAGGCTTCCCACGATCCTTCCTCCTTTAACCGAAGAAGAGGCGATTCAGGTTACTCAGATATACAGCATTGCAGGATTACTCAACAACGGAATTATTGTAAAAAGGCCTTTTCGTTCTCCGCACCATACGGCATCTTCTGTTGCCATAATAGGCGGTGGAAGGATTCCGAAGCCCGGAGAGATCAGCCTTGCGCACAACGGAGTGCTTTTTCTCGATGAACTTCCCGAGTTCAGAAGGGACGTGCTCGAGGTTTTGAGGCAACCTATGGAAGATGGTTTTGTCACTATTTCCAGAGCGAAAGAGACGATAACGTATCCTGCAAGGTTTATGCTTGTTGCCGCAATGAATCCTTGCCCTTGCGGATGGTACGGAGACCCTGTGCATCCGTGCAGTTGCAGTTTGTATGAAGTGAAAAGATACAGGAATAAGATTTCCGGACCCTTATGGGATAGGTTTGACATTCAACTGGAAGTTCCGCGCTTGCTTCCTTCGGAACTTGCGGAGAGCGGACGTGGCGAGTCTTCGAAAAGCATAAGAGAAAGAGTTGTGAAAGCGAGGAAAATCCAAGAAGAACGGTATAAAGGAACAGGCATTTTTTCGAACAGCAGATTGAATCCCCGTATGATTAAAGAATTTATTCCGTTGAGGGAAGAGGAGCAAAATTTTCTTGTGAATGCTTCGGAAAGATTGGGGCTTACGGGAAGAGGTTTTGACAGGGTATTGAGAGTTGCGAGAACCATTGCGGATCTCGAAGGGGAAAAGGACGTAAAACTTCCGCATATAGCGGAGGCGTTGCAGTACAGGATAGATTTATCCTTATAGGAAGGAGGGTATATGAATGTAAGAAAAATTTTGACTGCAGGAGAAGGAGAAAAACTCTTTCTCTTGGGGAATGAAGCTGCTGTAAGAGGTGCGTTGGAATCCGGGGTTTCCGTTGCCTCTACGTATCCGGGGACGCCGTCTTCCGAAATAGGAAATGTGCTGTGGAAGATTGCAAAGGATGCCGGAATGTATTTTGAATTTTCCACAAATGAAAAGGTTGCGCTTGAAGTATCTGCCGCTGCCGCCGCTTCAAACTTGCGTTCTTTTGCGTTTATGAAGCATGTGGGGCTCAACGTTGCCGCCGATTCCTTTATGAGCACGGCGTATCTCGGAGTTAATAAGGGGATGGTGATTTTAACTGCCGATGATCCTTCTATGTATTCGTCGCAAAACGAACAGGACAACAGAATCTATGCAAGGCTTGCGGGAGTTCCTTTACTCGAGCCTGCAAATCCGCAGGAAGTCAAGGATTATATGAAATACGCCTACGGACTTTCCGAAGAATTGCACCTTCCCGTATTGTTCCGGACAACCACGAGGGTTTCTCATATGCGTGGTGTCGTAAAAACAGGAAAGATAGTGCCGCCTGTAAAAAAAGGTGTTTTCGAGAAGGCTCCGTCCAAATACGTCCCTGTTCCGCAGAATTCAAGGAGGATGCATAAGGAACTTATCGAGAAGTTGAAAAAAGCTGAGGTCCTTGCTTCCGAAAGCAAATTAAACGAAATTTTTGATTTCGGAGGTAATCTCGGAATTATAACGAGTGGCGGTGCGTCAAATTATGTTTTTGATGTGATAAATGAAAGAGGCCTTAAGGTAAAAGTTTTAAAATTAGGATTCTCGTATCCTTTCCCCGAAGAACTTGTATTAAAATTTCTTGAAGGGTTGGATAAGGTGCTTGTGGTGGAAGAAGTTGAGCCGGTGATGGAAAATGATTTGCTTGCTTTGATTGGCAAAAAGAAGCTTAATATAGACGTATTGGGAAAATACAACGGTTTTCTTCCGAGAATCTACGAATATACTCCGGATATTGTGGAAGACGGCATAAGAAAGGCACTTGGCAAAGAAAAGAAGGAAAAAGTTTCTATTAATAATACCCTTCCTCTTCCGTCGAGACCTCCGGTTCTCTGTCCGGGATGCCCGCATCGTGCAACGTATTTTGCCATAAAAAAAGCTGTGAAAAAATTGGGATTGGAAGGAAAGGTGATTTATCCGTCGGATATTGGTTGTTATACTTTAGGAGTTCAACCTCCGTACGAGACAGCGGATTTCCTGTTATCGATGGGTGCGAGTATCGGCAG
>JAGHAO010000225.1 GCA_021161495.1 Caldisericaceae bacterium
AATATATCCATTTTATACATTAAACCTAAAATGAACAATATCCTTGTTATTTACTATATAATTTTCTCCTTCTATTCTGAGAAGTCCGTTTTCCTTCGCCCTCTTAAAGGAGAAGTCTGCCTTTGCAAAATCTTCATATGATATAACCTCTGCCGCAATAAAACCACGTTCGATATCACTATGGATCTTGCCAGCCGCCTTCCTCGCATTTGTGCCCTTTCTAATCGTCCAAGCCTTTACCTCGTCTTCTCCAACAGTATAAAAAGTTATATACCCAAGTAAACGATAGGACGCCTCAATAAATTCGGGAAGAACAGGTTTTTCCAATCCGTAAGAATCTAAGAATTCTCTTTTATCTTCTTCCGAAAGTTCCGAAAGTTCGAATTCAAGTGATACGGGTACCGCAATAATTTCAGATTTCTTACTTACAATTTGCCGCACTTTATTTATCAAAATTTGCCGCTCACCAATTGATTTATCCCCTATATTCAAAACATATAAAATCGGTTTCAACGTAAAAAATTCGAATGAACGTAAAAGAAGAATCTCGTCTTCCGAAAGTCCTGCATCGATAAGCGGTTTTTCGTTTTCAAGGACAATCTTACATTTTTCCAATATTTCTTTTTCTCTTTCCGTTTTCGGGCTTTTCTTTTCTTTCTTTAACCGCTCAAGGCGCTTTTCAACAACATCGAGATCCATAATTATCAGGTCGGAATCAAAACTTTTTACGGCCTCTTCAAAGTCTTGCGCTCCGGAAAAAACATCTACCACTTCTACCAAGGCATCGGTTTTTTTAATAGAAGAAAATATTTCATTTCTTCTCTTTTTATTCTCATAGCCTCCGGGGATCCCCGGAATATCGACAAATGTGATTTCCGCAGGAGTTGTCTTTTTCGGATGAAATACTTCGGATAATTTTTGAAGTTCTTTATCAGTTACTTTTACGCTGCCCACATTGGGCTTATCAAAAAAAGTCTGAATATCAGCACCTACAAGAGCCTTAAACAAGGTCGTCTTTCCGGATGAAGGAAGTCCTGTAATTCCTATCTTCACTGATCATTCCTCCTCATTAAAATTAAAAAATGGTAGCGTAGCAGGGAATCGAACCCTGGTCTGGGGATTGAGAGCCCCCTGAACTAACCACTGTTCTACTACGCCACCTGGCTGGGAAGGATGGATTCGAACCATCATTAGAGGATCCAGAGTCCCCTGTCCTACCATTAGACGACTTCCCAACAAGCGGTATTATTATACAAAAATCAGAATATTTTTCAACTATTCTTCGGATTCTTCCGTAATCTCAATCCCTTTGCCGGTTAAAAGATCCCTGCCTCTGGATTTTACGTCTTCAATCTTGTCTTTAGTGATTACACCCAATTCTTTCGTTTTTTCTTTTAAGATTTCTCTTGTTTCAACTCCTGATCTCGGAGCATAAAGTATTCCTACAACAAATCCGGCCAATGCGCCCCAAAAAAGCCCGCTTAGGAATGCACCTGTTTTATTGTCTTCCATTCTTCTTACCTCCTCTTGTTTTGAAATATTTATTATATAAAGCATATCCCTGCCATGCGGCAGCAACCCATTTACCAACATTGGAAATCGTTGAAAGCACGGAATTTCTTTTATTTTTATTCTCAGCAATATTTACGGAGGAAGGAAGAGGCAACGTAATTCCCTTCCAAAGCAGCACAAGCGAAAGCACCGGCAGAGCGGCATTCAAAAAAGACGTTGCCTTCTCGGTATTATTTAAAGTTTTTTTTAGATGCACCGTTGCTTCGGTTGTGTTATCTAAACTCTTCCGAAGCTCCTCACTTAACTCATCGACACGCTCTTCGAGAGATTTTACGAGATTTTGCGTATCGTTAAGCGTGGCACGTGTCTTACGGACGAAAATTACAAGCCCGATTATCAATGCCACAACTAACAAAGCAATTTCAACCGCAATTATTAAAAGAACCGTAGCAGAATTCATTCTCACCTCCGAATTGCCCCCGCGAGAGCCGTGGCCTTAGACGTTTCCTGGGTCCCTAAGGACAAGTGGGAACCTTGGTACATCTCGGGAAGCACCGAAGTGCTTCAACTTTTGATGGACCCGTCCCCGCACAAATTGTGTTGGCCCAAAACCGCTAAGTTTGCACGCACTCCGCAGGGTTCGATTATATTTTATCATTTTCCGTATAATTTTCAACTATGCGAAGACTACCGTAAAAAGAAGTTAAAAATCCATAGGGGATATAACTTTCCCTTTATATACAACCGAAGTTTTTTTTCGCACAATCTTATCGAAGCTATTTTTGATTCCAAAATTTTCCAGTATTGTGTGAACTTCGTCAATTTTTATACTTCCTTTTCTCGTAAATAAAGAAGAGAATAGAAGCAAAAATTGCCCGTTATCCAAAAGATCGAGAATTTTCAGTTCTCTTATGAAAGGACGTACGTTTTTCTCCCGGCCGTTCTTTCCTTTTCGGAAACGTATAATGTTAACCGTATCTTGCTTTAACATATTTGCAATGGCGGATTCAAAATCTTTTTCATTAATTTTCGAAGAAGTTTTCCCGTAAATAAAATGCACAAGTATGGCGTTCAGGGAAGTAATGGCCGGTACATTTTCAGAGATACGTTTGATTGACTTTATAACCAAGATTCGAGAAAACGACAACTTGAGTTTGGATAAAATTCCTTCCTCGCTGACTTCCTCTCTCAAATAAAAATCAAAATATTCGTCTTCCCCTATCATACCCACACTTAACGGGAAGCCCATTTCCACTTTCACTCTCTGGTTGAAGCCCTCTGTGAATTTTAAAGGCAAAAGTGTTCTTCTTAATCCTCTCGTAACCGCACGAGTAAGATCAATATGCCCTAAAAAACAGGTCTCTTCCGGCCTCTCAAAATTAACTCTTATTCTCATATAAACAATAATAGCAGATTATTGCCCCGCCTCAAACTCCGGGGAAATAACGGCGGATATGGCAAAACTGTTTTTATCAATGCCTTCTATCTTTACTCTAAACTTACTCGACACTTCTTTGGGAATGGAAAATTCCAGCACTCTTACATTACCTTCGAATTCCTTCACCACAAGTTTTTTATTTCCTGTAATAATAAATACTTTGATTTTCCTTATCATATTTGCATTGCGCAGAACCTCAAGAATTACCTTCATATTCCTGTTACGGAACCGAGTATTCCTAACATTCAGCAAAGGAGCCTTCGAAAAGTAAAGAGTCCTCGCTTGGAAAATACATTTATTGGCATCAATAGACTTTTTCAATGCTTCCAATTTCAAAACCGGATCCTGTTCCGTAAAATATTCTCCTAAATAAGCAAATCCGTTGTTCGGATCCAGCGAAATTGCTCTGTCAAAAAACTCTTGCTTTGACAAAGCAAATCCTAATGCGGTATAGGCAGTGCTGTCCTTCTCTTCCGGTGTCGTATATCGCAACGACTTATATGCTTCCTCGGGAGCATTGAAAGAAAGAGCTTCTTTCGCAAATTTTATAGCAGATTTCGAATCTTTTTTAGTATATGCTGCGGAAAGTGCAATATCGGAGTAAATTGGTTTCCACAGCGGATTAAGGGAAATGCTTCTTTTAAAACAGTTCAAAGATTCGGGATTTTTTTCAAGCAGATACAAGTTCCCTTCGTAAAATGGATAAATAAAAGAAAGTTTGTTAAGTGATGAAGCGCTTTTATACTCGGAAATCGCTTTGTCTATGTAAAATTTACAATCTTCCGAACTCGAGTAAGCAATTTTTTCATACGCATATGCCAACTGAGAATGACTTTCCGCATTCACAGGCAATAGTTTTAATGAAACCAAATAACTCGAAACAGCCTTTTTATATTCGTTTTTTGCCAATAGATCATTTCCTCCGTTAAAGTACATTGAAGATGCAAGACCCGGAACCAATACTGCAACGATAAATGCAAAAAGAACGACAGCAGTATAAAACGCAGTTTTCGGCGGAAGTTTCAAGAACTTTTTATCTTGCCCCCTATCCTCTATCAAGGCAAATCCGATAAAAATAAGACTGCTTATTAACGGATAAGCAAAATCGAGATCCAGAAAGGTATGAAGCAAAACTGCAATTACGGAAACGAACAAAAGCGGGTTTTTCTTTATACTGTTAACCGTTTTTTCATAGTAAAATCCAAACAGGGCAATAAACCCTGATATGCCGGATTCTGCGAGAATTCTGAACGGCAGAGAATGCGGTTCCCTTGCAAAGAACAAACCGACACGATACTTTAGCATAGCATCCTTAAAAGTCCCGAGGCCCGTACCGAATATAGGGTGGCGTAAAAATATCATTATCGCATCTTTTGCAAGTTGAATTCTGTCGGAAAGAGAACGATTCGGCTCTCCCGCAAAAAATTTTACTAAAACTTTTGTCCTTTCTATGTTTGCTTCAAACGAGGAATAAAATATTTTACGGTTTAAGGCATAAAACAGTATGGAAATAGCAAACACCAGAACGAACTCCGAGGAAATCTTCTTCTTATTTTTTTCCAAAACAAGCGCAATCGGTATCGATATGAGTAATACAATATAACTGCCTCTCGATGAGGCAAGATAGATAACAAATAAGATAAATGCGGAAATTACCGTTAGTAACATTTTTGCCCGTCTTTTTTCGGCACTATGCAAGAAATACATAGAGATAAAAAAGGGCATTAACAAAAACCCGGCAAAAGCGTTCGGATATTGAAAAAACGAAGCAACACGCGTTCCGGTAACAAACGAATGAGATGTAAAGTAAACGGCAAGCGAGCTTTTCGGGAAAACCGCACAAACAAAATACTCTAAGAAGCCGCACAATGCCTCAAAAATACCTAACAGAAGTATGAATATCAGAAAAACCCGTTTTTCTTTCACCGAAAAAACCTTTGAAAATATAAAATAGAGAATAACACCTGAAAGCAAGATACAAACGTTCATAAACGTAATAAACC
>JAGHAO010000169.1 GCA_021161495.1 Caldisericaceae bacterium
AAGAAAGAGAACCCTTGATGTTTGCTCCCAGGAGTAGTATAAAACCGGAATATGTTCGTTGTTTGCGATATGAGACGCAACTTTCAGCATAAAGTTGGTTTTTCCTCTTCTCGGTGCGCCTGCAAGTGCGTAATAAAACCCCCTTCTTGCTCCGGAAAGAGATTCCGTTAGCAGATGATAGGGCTCTATGGAATACCCAAGTATGTGGTTATCGGAGTTTTCCCTGTTTTCCACTTCACTTGAAAACATTATAAGCTGAGTCCTGACAGGATTCAGACTTTTTTTAACTCTCCCCTGGATGATTTCTCGCACTTCATTTATTATATTTCCCACGAATTCGGTAAGATCTTCTTTTTTGTTTGCTGTTTCTACGTATTCTTTTATTCTTTTGCTTATGCTGAGCAGTTCTTTTTCTGCTTTTCTCTTTTTTAATATATCAATATAACTTATCAATGCTTCTAAGGATACGGGCTCTACTTTGAACGCTTTTTCCACTAATTCCTTCATCTTGTCCGTGTAAACTCCCGCATCTTCCAGTGAAATTGCAAGGGTTTCCGGGTCAGAAGTGCTGTTTGCCTTTGAGAATTTCTTGATTAGTAAATCAACAAGCAGTCTTTCTTCTTTTTTTTCGAACAGATCTTTTGAAATACCGTGCTTTATGGCGTTAATCAAAAGAAATTTGTCTTGAATAATGGAACCTATTAATTTTTGTTCTATTTCTTCCATACCGTTTCTCCCTTAATTATTGTTGCGATGGTTTTTATTCTTTCGGAATCAAAGTCTTCCGTAAGCGGTTTGTTTAACAAAGTAAAGTCTGCATTCATATTTCTGATTATACGCCCTCCCTCCTTTTCAAAAAAGTTTGCTCTTGCTCCGTTTTCGGTATAACATCTCACAGCATCTTTTAAGGTGATGTTTTTTTCGTTTTCCCTAAATATAGCCGTATATATTCCTTCGGGGACATTCGGAGGCACAACAGGGGCATCGGAACCAAACGCAACTACTTTATTTATAGATAATAAGAATGCCCAGTCGTATGCATGCGGGTAATCTTCCAAACCGTATTTTTGCAGAAGGTTTTTGTCGTATTTGTAGTGCGCAGGTTGCATTGATGCGATAAATTCGGTGTTTTCTATGAGGGAAAGATCATCTTCGCTTATAAATTGCATATGCTCTATTCTGTTCCGCATTTCCGGTTTTCCTGACTTTGAGAATGCATTGAGGGCCATATCCACTGCTTTGCTCCCTATTGCATGCACTGCAACCTGAAGCCCGTTTCCGTTCGCCTTTTTTACTATTTGTTGAAATTCTTCTTCTGTGAGAGTTTGCATTCCGTTAAACGGGACTTTTTCATTCATAAGTGCCGTTTGTGAGCCCAATGAACCGTCCAAAAAGCATTTTACGGGCCCGATTCTGAAAAATGTACCGCCTTGCCCTGTTTTAACGGAATTTTTAATTGCATCGTCAAGTAATTTACATTTGATGCCTTGAAAAGTTCTTATTTTTAACTCCTTGTTTTTATCGGCTTTTTCCAATTTATCAAATATCTCGTAATCAAAATTTGTAATTCCCGTAATACCCATTGAAAGAAGATAATTTATAGCTTTTCGGATACTTTCATCCGAGGCGGGCTTGTCTATGATAAATCTGACATTTTCAATCGCTCTGTCTTTCAAAATGCCGATGAATTTTCCGTTGCGTTTTGCAACAACTCCTCCTTCGTATTCCTTTACGGCGATTTCATACTTGTTCAAAAGGGCTCTGTTTACAAAAACCGTGTGCTCGTCGCTACTTATCACTATCAGCGGTGTGTTTGTGTTGTTGAAAAGAAGTTCCCATTCGTTTTCGGTTGCTTTATTAAAATCGAAATTAAAGATGTGCACTTCTTCTCCGTCGATACTTGAGGCAACTTTTTTTATTTCATTTGTTGTAGCAAAGTTTCTTGCGTCTGTTCCCTCGAAAGTCTTTGCAAGCATATTCAAATGTATATGGCTGTCAATAAATCCGGGATAAAGTGCTCCGTCAAATTTTACTTCTTTGGTAAAAGGGAATTGCTCCCTTATTATCTCTCTTTTTCCTGTTTCGATTATTCTGCCGTTTTCCGTAAGCACTCCGTATTTTCTTTTGTGGGTCCCGTTTACATATACGTAATCCGCGCTGAATAGCACTCTGTTTTTTTCTTTTTTCTTTATTCCGAACATTAATACTTCACCCCGTTTATGAAAAGAGTTATGTGTGATACCGCGGGAAATTCAAGGTATGAAAGTTTTATCTGTTCGATAAGTTCGGGTAAGTCCTCGTCTTTTATGCCGGGTGCGGAGATTTTTAATATCAACGAATTGTCTTTACCAGAGAACTCAAACGATTCGATTTTCGAGTTTTTACTAATATAGGTACCTTTGTTTTCCGGCGGAGATTTCAGCAGTTCAAAAAGTTCTGTTATCCTGTTTTTACCTTCTACCGCCTCGATTTTCGGCGTAAGGAATGTTTCCCCGTTTATTTTTATGTAGAAATACGGAATTGCTGTCTCAGGATCACTTGCTATCCCCATAAATCTTGGTATCGGTTGCGATGTGTCCACACTTCCGTATAGCGTGTTGATTTCTTTGCCGTCTACGAGGATCTTAACGCTTTTTATGTCGGGGAGTTCCGTAAGCGAATTGACAACTGCAAGAATCCGCGTCTGCTCTCCTTGTGAGCCGATGGAGTGTTCCAATATTTCTTTGCTAAAATCCACCACCCCTGTGCCTCCGGATTTTATATAGAAGTCGTTTATTTTTGTGCCTCGAGGGATTGTTGTTCCGAATGGCCCGTTCAACAACTCTTTTAATATTTCTTTTCCGAGTTCTACGGGATTTTGCACGGAAAGCACATTCCTTTTTTGAACGACGAGTTCCGAAAGATCCGGTGATGCGTA
Source organism: Caldisericaceae bacterium (assembly GCA_021161495.1). Classification (GTDB taxonomy): domain Bacteria; phylum Caldisericota; class Caldisericia; order Caldisericales; family Caldisericaceae; genus AUK232. Next base: position 2,918 of record JAGHAO010000169.1, read on the forward strand.
ATATACGAATACGTCTTTTCCGTCAGGTAGTGCCGAGTTGAGGTGTGCTAACGGCTTATCGATTTCTATGTATCTTGAAAGGTATTTTACATTCTGCCCGTCGATGGTTATGCGTATGGCGTATATATCGGGGAGTTCCGTAAGTGTGTTTACAATTCCGTAAACTCTTATCGCTTCTTTTCGCACGCTGTAAGGCTTTATCGTGCTTATCTCTTTGTTAAAATCAAGGGTGCAGATGCCGTTTTCCACGTTTACCGAATTCAATGCGGTTTCTTTGCTTAATACGGGAAAAACTCCGCTTTGCCCCGGGGTTTTCAAGAGTTCTATTATTTTTTTTACTTTAAGCACCGTGTTTTCGGGAAGTTCCGCTTGCACTGTTTCGGGAATAAGTTCCATTGAAATCGGATCATAGTAATATATCTTTACGCTTACTTTTTTGGGCACCGTTCTGCTTTTCATCATTAGAAACAGAGCTGTGCCCCCCAACAGGATTACGGCGAACAGTATTGCGGCAACCGCGTTTATTTTGTTACTCTTTTTCATTTACTATTTTTCTTTTTCTCCTCCGAAAAGATCTCTTTTATCGCACCGAGGGAGCCGAGCAATGCGGAAGATTCGTAAGGCAGGAATACTTTTGTTGCAGTCCCGTTTGCCATTTTGCTGAGTGTGTCGAGATACTGTATTGCGATAACATCCTTTGTGGGGTTTCCTTTGTGTATTCCGTCGAAGTAAAGTTCAGCGGCAGCGCCTTTTGCTTTTCCTATTGTTATCATTGCCTGCGCTTCTCCTTCCGCTTGCAGAATTTTTGCCTGCCTGTCTCCTTCGGCGGAAAGAATCTTTGCTTGTTTTTCGCCCTCGGCTCTGAGGATTGCCGATTGTTTTACGCCTTCCGCTTCAAGCACCATTGCGCGCTTGTCTCTTTCCGCTTTCATCTGTTTTGTCATTGCTTCCTGTATTTCCGGAGGCGGGTTTATCGCTTTGAGTTCCACTCTTGTTACTTTTACTCCCCATGGGTCGGTTGCTTTATCGAGGTCCCGCCGTAAAACTTCATTTACCTTTTCCCTTGATGTAAGCAGTTCATCAAGCGTAAGATTTCCGCATATGTTACGAATTGCCGTTTGCGAAAGTTTCAGTATTGCTTGGTCCACGTCTTGAACTTCGTATGTCGCTTTTACCGGATCCGTTATCATATAATACATTACATTGTCAATTTTCACCACTACATTGTCTTTTGTAATTATCTCCTGAGAGGGGTAATCCCATACTTGTTCTCTCAAATCCACCACTTTTCTTACAGATTCAATAAAAGGGACAAGCACGTGCAAACCAGGTCCCAATTTTCTCGAATATTGCCCTAAACGCTCCACCACTGCTGCTGTTGCTTGCCTTACAATAATTACGCTCCTTGCCGCTATGATCAGTACGACAACAATAAGCAAAACCCATAAAATGAGCGAACCCATATCTGCCTCCTAACTTTTTTCTTTATTTTACTCTTATTTGTTTTTCTTGCAATAAACTCCCAAATCCTTAGAATATCTTTTGTAAGCGAGGTGAATGTATATGTTTATAGTTGTCGGTCTTGGAAATATCGGTGATGAATACGAGGGAACGAGGCATAACGCCGGTTTTGCGGTGATTGACGAACTTTCACGAAGGTGGAAGATAGTTCCTAAAAAAATCAAGTACCAATCGTTTTACGCCCAAGGAATCATAAAAAGGGGTGAAGTAAAAGAACAAGTGGTTATTGCGAAGCCTCTCACCTATATGAATCTTTCCGGGCGTGCGGTGAAGTCGCTTCAATATGCGTTTGAAATTCCTGCGGACCACATAATAGTAATCCATGACGACCTTGATCTTCCCGTGGGCAAGGTAAAGATTAAAAAAGGCGGGGGAGACGGTGGCCATAAAGGCTTATACTCCATTATATCGCTGATAGGCCCGGATTTTATTCGGGTAAGAGTTGGAATAGGGAGGCCGGAGCGTAAAGAGGATGTAATTGATTATGTATTGTCAAGATTCGGGAAGTACGATCTTCCTGTTTTTGAAGAAGCGGTTATAACCGCTGCGGATGCAACGGAGGATATTATTTTCGAAGGGATCGAGAAGGCGCAGTGGAAGTATAACACGCGGAATAAAAACAATGGGGAAACTGAGATTTAAAGATCTTTTTAAGGACGTTTCTTTTACAGATAAACTTCGAGAGCGGAGCATTAAAGATATCGAGGGTGAATACACGGTTCTCTTGCATGCCCTCATTAATGAATTTCGTGGTAATGATTTTCTCATTATCGTGAACGATAGCAAAGAGGCTCAAATTGTTGAAAGTGCAATAAACGAAGCGATTTCCTATCCCGGATTCGGAATGTTCCCTTTTGAAAACGGCGTTGCAAGTAAAGAGCAGGTGGAAGCGAAATTCCGTTTTTTCGACGAGTTTTTTAATAAGAAAAGGCGAATAGTCGTCTCTTCTCTCAGTGCGATTTTTGACGCAATTCCGCTTGCATCCTCTAAAAAACCGCTTTCCGTTGCGGTAGGGGATTCCGTAAGGTTAACTCATTTGATAAATGTATTTTCCGGGTTCGGTTATGAAAGAGTTCCAGAAATTTCCGAAAAAGGCGAGTTTTCCGTGAAAGGGGATATCGTCGACGTGTTTCCTTTTTTCAGCGAATTTCCTTTCAGGATTTATTTTAATGAGAACACGATCGAGAACATAAAACTTATTGACCCTTCCACTATGCTTTCTTCTTCGCGTGTCAAGAAAGTGAAAATCTACCCCGCTTCTTTTTACGGCACGGGGGATAAATGCGTGAAGGAACTTTCCGAAAAGATAAAGAAAATCGCCCGCAGTAAAGAGGAGTTTGAAAAGAATCTTCTCGTTATGGATGCGGAAAAAATAATGCGTGGCGAGAATGTCGGAGTGAATTACTACCCTGCTTTTTTAGGGAAGGGCATTCTCGGATATAAAACGCTTTTTGATTATGCGAAAGATTTTGTAAAAGTGCAATTCGGAAAAATAGATTTCGAGGAATTTGAAAAAAGTGCGAAAAGCATATACGAAAAAAGTGTCGAAGTAGGGGACATCACAGACCTCGGATTTGACAGAGTCGAAAAATTTTTGAATGAAGTCCGCAATAATTTTGATTTTATTTTTAGAAATCTGTCCGGCGAAGAAGCATTGAAACTGCCTATAACACCTATGCCGGAAAATTTTTCCGCACTCTCTTCCCTGAAAGAATTTGTTTTAAGCTATTTGAAGGAAAAATCGGTAATTATCATCACCGAACAGGTTGACAGGGTGAAAGAACTGCTATCCCTGTACGAACTTGTCCCTAAAACGAGGTTTTCGGGAGAGAGGGGCCTGTACCTGTTGAAAGGATTTGCAAATAGAGGTTTTGAAACGGATAAAGCCATTATTTTAACGGACAAGGAACTTTTTCCCCGCTACGAAATAAGAAAAACATCTAAGAAGCCGTTTTTTAGCAAGAAAATAACATCCGTGGAAGAGTTAAACGAAGGGGATTATGTGGTGCACAAGGATTTCGGGATCGGAATTTTCCGGGGGCTTAAAACGTTCGTAAGAAACGGAACGGAAGAAGAATTTTTGCTTATAGAATACAGAAACGGCGAAAAACTCTACGTCCCGATGGAGAGAATAGGATATGTGGAGCGGTATATAGGTGACAGGCGTGTTGTTGCGTTGAATAATCTTCACGGCAAGGAGTGGAGCAAAACAAAGCAAAAGGCATTGGAAAATGCAAAAATGCTTGCAAGAAAACTTTTGAGAATAGAGGCGGAGAGGAAACTAAAAGGCGGGTTTTCTTTCAAGCCGTTCCCTACCGAAGAAAAAATTTTGGCACTTTCATTTCCGTATGAACTTACGGAGGATCAGCAAACTGCATTACGGGACGTTTTTAATGATATGGAAAGCGGCGAACCTATGGACAGAATTATCTGCGGGGACGTAGGTTACGGAAAAACGGAAATTGCCGTTAGGGCGGCGTTCAGGGCGGTTATGAACGGTAAGCAGGTGGCATTCCTCGTGCCTACCACTGTTCTTGCTTTGCAGCACGAGAGAACGCTCAGGGAAAGGCTTCATATGTTTCCCGTAGAGATAGGAATGCTTTCCCGGCTTACATCGACAAAGGACAAAAAAAGAATACTGAAAAAGCTTGCGGACGGAACAATGGACATTGTCGTAGGGACTCACAGGCTGCTTTCAAAAGACGTAAAGTTTAAGGATTTGGGGCTTCTTATAATAGATGAAGAGCAGAGGTTCGGAGTAAAGGACAAAGAAAAGATAAAAGAACTTCGGGCGAATATCGATTTGCTTACGCTTACCGCAACCCCGATTCCGAGAACGCTGCACTCCGCACTTATAAGATTAAAAGACATTTCTCTCATAAATACGCCTCCTCCCGGAAGGCTTCCCGTAAAGACATTTGTTCTTCCGTTCGACTGGGAAACGGTGAAAAACGCGGTAAATTACGAATTGGAGAGAAACGGACAGGTATTTGTTATCCATAATAAGATCGAAGACATATATTCTTTTGCCGAAAAATTTCGGTATGCGTTGGGAAGAGAGGCGAAAATTGCCGTTGCGCACGGAAAAATGAATAAATACGAACTTGAGGATGTAATGCTTTCCTTCTACAGAGGGGAGACACAGGTTCTTATCGCTACGACAATTGTTGAAAACGGCCTTGATATTCCCTCTGTAAACACGCTTATAGTGGACGGTGCGGAAAATTTCGGCCTCTCGCAAATGTATCAATTGAGGGGAAGAATAGGCCGTTCGCATATCAATGCTTTTGCCTATTTCCTGTTTACTCCGAACAAAGGTTTAAAGGCAATCTCGGAGGAAAGGCTCGAAACGATAAAAGAATTCACCGGCGTGGGTGCGGGCATAAAAATAGCAATGAAAGATTTGGAATTGAGGGGTGCGGGAAATATTTTAGGCAAAGAGCAACACGGGCATATCGTTTCCGTAGGGTACGGGATGTATGTGAGTTTATTGGAGGAAGCGGTAGCCGAACTTAAAGGAGAAAAGAAAATACCGGTAAAGGATGTCTTGATTCGTATTGCGGAAAAGTATTATCTTCCTGCGGACTATATACCGCTTGTTTCCGAACGTATGGAATTTTATAGAAGAATTACTTCGGCAACGGATTTTTCTGAAATTGATAAAATAGAAAGCGAACTTTCCGATAGGTTTGGCAAAATCCCGAAAGTTGTAAAAAATCTGCTCGAAGTCGGAAAATGCGAGGCTTTAATGCGTAGAATGGGAATAAAAGAAATCTATCAGGAAGAAAAAAGAGTGTTCCTTTCCATTGACAAGAATCACAGAATCTCGCCAAGAGGTTTGCAATATTTGCTTGAAACGGACGAGAGTGTTAGGATAGGGGAAGATTACCTTTCTTTTGTAACGAAAGAGGGGAAAGTACTTGAAAAATTAAGATTTGTTTTAAATTTATTAAGCGAGGAGAAAGTCAATGCGATTTAATTGGGTAATTAAAGGCGAGATTGCAGTGGGAAGTTTTCCGAATAAAAATTCGATTCCGGAATTGAGAAAGAAAGGAATACGGGCAATTGTATCTCTTACAGGAGAAAAACTCCCGGAGGAAATTATTCCTAACGATATGGAGTACAGGCACTTTCCTGTGGAAAATTTACAAGATCCGGATTTTTACACGATTAAGGAATTTCTGCTGTATGCGGATTTTTTGAAAACAGTTCGATTTCCGTTTCTCGTTCATTGCAAGGACGGGCTGGTTCGTTCTCCGCTTTTTTCCGCTTTTTATTTGATGTTCGAAGGAAAACCGCTTAAAGAGACTCTTGAAATCGTAAAGAAAAACACGGATGCGGTTTTTAGCGCACAGTTGCTCGATATGCTGAGAGAATTCGAAAAATACAAGATTTTAATCTACCCTAACGAAGAAACTCTTTCTTTTTACAGGTTTAACGAGCTCGTAAAGGTGTTGAGAAGGGAATGCCCTTGGGATCGCGAGCAAACGCATAGTTCTCTGATTCCGGAGCTTATAGAAGAGCCGCTCGAACTTGTGGAGGCAATCAAAAAAGAAGATTTTGACGGCATAAAGGAGGAATTGGGTGACGTTGCCCTTCAGGTATTTTTGCATTCCGTAATTGCGGAAGAAGAAAAGAAGTTTTCAATCTCGGACGTATTCGACGGAATTTTCGAAAAAATGTACCGGAGGCATCCGCATGTGTTCGGAAAATCCGCAGTTAAAGACAGCAATGCCGTATTATCTCAATGGGAAGAGATAAAACGAAAGGAAAAGAAAGGAAAGTCTTTGGATATTGCAAAAATTCTCGCCTCGCTTATAACATCTTTTGAAATTCAGGAGGATGCAAGGCTTGCCGGGTTTGATTTCGACGACATATCCCAGATTACGGATAAAATAGAGGAAGAGACGCGTGAGGTAAAGCAGGCAATCGAAAGAAATGAAAATATATCCGAAGAAATAGGAGATCTTTTATTTTCCGTAATAAACCTTGCCCGTTTTCTTAAAATCGACCCCGCACATGCGCTTTTCCTATCAATCGATAAATTCGGAAAGAGATTTGAATACGTGAAAAAGAAGTCCGAAGGCAAATTAGGATCAATGTCTTTCGAGGAAAAAGACCGCCTTTGGAACGAAGCAAAAAAGAAAACTTAAACCTTTCAATTGACATCGATTGTTTTTTCATTAAAATATAAACTTGTATGATACGATTTATTGACACCGGCGAAAATAACGGAGCTATGAATATGGCGATTGACGAAGCGCTTTTGATTACGGAGAAGGAAAGAGGTCTTCCTCCTGCGTTAAGAGTGTATAAATTCGTGCCTCCCACTTTGTCCATCGGATATTTTCAGAAGATGAAGAAGGAGGTGGATATTGTTCGTTGCAAGGAAAAAGGCTTTGATTACGTGAGGAGGCCTACCGGCGGGAGGGCGGTTTTGCATGACAGGGAACTCACTTACAGCATTACCGTTGCAAGGCCGCACAGAATTCTGGAAATGAGTTTGCTCGATTCGTACCATTATATCTGCAGGGGAATTATAAGGGCAATCGAATATTTAGGAGGGAAACCTTATTTTTCTCACAGGGAGGACAACGAAATTTCCTCTCCTTCCTGCTTTGCCGCCCCTACATTTTCCGATATTCTGCTCAACGGCAAAAAAGTCGTGGGTTCCGCCCAAATGAGGAACGAGTACGGATTACTTCAACATGGCTCTATCCTTTATGAGGTAAACGTGGATGATATATTTTACTGCTTCAATATGAGCGACGAGAGGAGAAAGAAGTTATCTGCGCTTGCAAAAAAGAAAATTTCTTCCCTTTCCGACGAGATAGGCAAAAAAATTACCTTTGATATGATAAAAAATGCCTTGAAAAAGGGTATGGAAGAAGTGCTCGACGAAAAAATCACGGAAGCCGCGCTGACCGAAGAAGAATTGTCCCTTGCAAATCGGCTTTACAAAGAAAAATACTCCACTTATGAGTGGAATTTTAAAAGATAAATATTTATGTTAAAATAGAAATACTAATTAGAGAGGTGAATATATGGGAAGAGAAAGTAAAATCAGGAAGATGAGGAGAGAGGGGTTAATAGAACCCGTAAGCAACGAAAAGAGAGGCGTTCCTCTTTGGATTAAAATCGTCTCCGGCGTTTTAATTATTCTTATCCTTATCTTTACGGGCCTTTGGGCTTGGGGACGAGCGGATAGAGATGTTGCGGCGCGTGTGGGAAAAGAAGTAATTAAGAAGGAAGAAGTGCAAAGCCAGGTCAATTATTACATAAATATGTATAGGCAGTACGGTATCGATTTAAACGATCCGAAGTATGCTTCAATGAGAGAAAATCTTGAAAAAGGCGTATTGAACAGCTTTATAAATCAGTCTCTGCTTGTGCAGTATGCAAAGGCGAATCCCCTGAAAATCGATATGGAAAAGTTTAATAAAGATATGGAAAACCAGATCAATCAGATTATCGAGCAGGGCAAAAAGGAGAACGGAGAAAAAATATTCAAGGATTCCATAGAGGCACGTTACGGCTCGATGGAAAACTATGAGAATTATTTGAAAAAACAGCTTACTCCGTATATCGAGCGTCCGCTTCTCGCTCAGGCCGCGCTTGATTCTCAGTACAAAAATATAAAAATTACGGATGCCGATGTTCAAAAATTTTGGAATTCAACTTATCAAGTGAATGCCGAGCATTTTCTTTTGAAGGTTGATAAGGATGCATCGCCTTCCGTATGGAAAGAAAAAGAGAAAGAAGCACAAGATATTTATAACGAGTTTGTCGCGGAGAAGAAAAAACTCGGAGACAAGTTTAATTTTGCAGATTTTGCAAAGAAAAAAGCGGAAGAACTCAATAAGAAAGAAGCAAAATCAGGTAAGGAAGTTGCACGTTATGAGAGCCTTGGTTATTTTTCAAAAGGAGAAATGGTAGAACCTTTTGAGAATGCGTGCTTTAATCCGGATAACAAGCCCGGTTCCATCGTAGGCCCCGTGAAAACGGAATACGGATATCATATTATTCATATCATTGCGAAGAAGCCGATGCACGAGAAATACGACCAACCTCCGAAAGTTCAGGTGAAACTTGCTTTGTTTACATTTAAGAACGGAGATAAAAAGAGCGAAGATGCCGCGAAAATGAGTGCAAATTCCGTTGCCATACAACTTAAAAAGGGTATGAGTTTTGATAGAGCCGTGGAACTTTCCGACGACGATCCGAACTTAAAGAAAAAAGGTGGCCTTACGGATTGGTTTACTGCGAAAGATAGCCCCGAGATCTTTGCCGCTGCAGAAAAGTTGAAGGTAGGCGAAACTGCGGGCCCGATAAAAACACAGCAGGGATATGCCGTTATAAAACTTGTTGCGAAGAAATCTGCGGTAAAGGCCTCCCTCAGCGATAAAGAAGTTTACGATAAGGTTAAAAACGATTTGCTTGAACAAAAGAAACAAGAAGTGGAAAAAGAGTTCCTTGAGAAATTGAAAAAACAATATAAAGTGAGGACTTCCGATCCCTGGCAAAAAATAGTGGCTTTCTTTAGAAAGCATTTTGGCAAACAATGGGACAGTTTTGTCGCATGGTGGATGAAAGCCACGGGAAAAGCTCCTTCTCAGAGTGGCAACAGTCAACCTGCTCCCGTTGTGCCTTCTTCTGGATCTAATGGCGGGAATACACAGCCCTTGCAGCCCATTACGGGTGGTGGTAGTTAATGGCCAAAAAAAATACGGAGATCAAGGAAGTAAAAAGAGAGGGCGGAAGTATTTTCAGGAAACTTTCCAAAAACCCGGCGTTAATTGTAATTCTTGTGGTGGTTGTCCTTGCAGCTGCTTTACTGGGTACTTATGCCTATATTTATGCGGGCAGAAAGGTTTATGCGTACGTAAAAGGAACCCCGATTTACAATTACGAAATGTCAAACGAGATAGTTAACCAAGCGGAAAAGAACAATGTAAATCTCAATAGCATAGGCACGGATCCGAAAGGTGCGTTTGTTCGATATACTTTGACAAACTTTGCAAAGCGAGCCGTCATTTCGAGAAGGTTGTACTATCTTATGGGCATAAAAGACGGTTTTAAGTGCACAAAATCCGATCTCGACAAAGCGTTGTATGAGTTTAGAAAGAACAATACTGCCGGTAGTGACACACCTGAAAAAGATTTTGAAAATGAACTCAGCATAAGAGGTATAGGCGAGAAAGAGTTGAAAAAGATACTCGCCGAGGAGGTGATTGCAAATAAGGAAAAGGATAAGATCACCGAGAAGATTACGATAACTCCGGAAGAGGTCGAAAAGTATTATAAGGAATGGTCTTATGCCTACACAAATGACAATAAGGAAGATCCGCAAAAGGTGTTTAAGGAAAAATACGATACGATAAAAAACGACGCCCTTGCGATGAAGAAGCAGGACTTTTTGAGGAAATATACGAATAAACTCATAGAAGATAATAAAAAGGATATTGTGATAGACAACAGGTATAAAAAGTTTATGCGTTGGGTATACAAAAGCTTGTTTAACCTTGCCGTGCCGGATCAATTTAAGCCCGGAACAGTATGAAGAAACTGATTTTTGTTGCAATAGTTTTATTGTTGATCGCATTATCTTTCGAGAATGGTAAACTAACGGTTCAGGGTGCGGGAGGTCCCGTGCCCTTTGCTGCGGTTAGTTTGGGCAATACGGAAAAATTTACGGACCCAAGCGGAGAAGTCAAAATTTTAAAAACCGTATTCCAAAATAATTTGAAAATCAATCGGTTGGGGTTTAAGGAAACAACCGTCAGTTTGCCTTTTTCTCTGTTTTATTTGAAATATAATGTGGTTCTAACGCCTGAAAGTTACAGCGGTATAGCCGAGCAGCTGAATAATATGCTTTCAGGCCTTCAAAGTTATGAATATGCATACTCTTTGAAAGTTTCGTCCGATAACAAAACCCAAACTCAAGTAATTAACGCAAAATTCAGCAGAGGTAACTTCATTTTTTCAAACAAGAGTGATTTTACGGGAGCCGACTATTCTATTTTGTACAAAAATAAGAATTTTTATCTCATAAACGGCAGCGAAAAAACTTTGCTCGAAGGGGAAGAGAAAGATAGTTTTATTTCAAAAAATATCATATTTCTTTCTGCAAATGATCTTGTTTCCTCCATACTTCCGAGTGAAGAACCCCAAACCATCTCTTATAGCGGAAATAACGTTATTATTTCATGGGAGAAAGCAAAGGCCATTTTAACAGTGGGTAAAACAGGTATGCTTTCCAATCTGAATTTTACGCAGGATACGGACTCCGAGCATATCGAAGTGCATTTTTCTTTGAATAAAGTAAACGAATCCGTGGAGTTATGAAAATGAAAAAAAATAATGCCGAAATTCTTTCCGTAGGTTCCGATTATTTTGAAGAGTTCTTTTATCGATTCCCGGTAAAGGCAACCAAAAGAGGTATCCATAGGTATGATTACAGATTAGGAAGTTTCGGAAAATCCGATTTCGATGCCTGGAAAAAGGAACTTTTCGGCTTTAGAAAAAGAATTTTCGCGCTCAAGGTTAAGAAACGGTTTTCTCGCAATACCGATCTTTTAATGCTTGAACGGCGCATAGATAACGAGATAAAATGGATTGAAGAAGAGGAGTTTAAAAGCAGCCCTTTTTTGTATGTTTCCACGATCTACGACGGTCTTATATACCCTGCATTCGGTTCTTATGCTCCGTTGAGTGTGAGGGGTAAAAACTTCGTCGATCGGGCAAACGATATAGGAAATATGCTCGTCTATGCAAAACAGAATTTGCTCTTTTCCGAATCCACGGAAAAACAATATGCACTTGAAAGGTTAAATATAATTACGAACTTTTTCGATGAATATACGAGTTATCTTTCGGGTAAAGCCGATATCGGACTAAAAGAAGAATTAAAAACCGTAAAAACTCAGGCAATTGATAACCTCAGGGATCTTTATTCTTTTGTCGAAAAACTGCCTGTTTCGAGCAATAATAAAAAGTTGAGTTTCGTTAAAAAAATAAAGCGCGAATATCTGGAAGATTATCCTTTGAGGGAATTGCAACTTGACCTTGAAAAGAGAATAGGTGAAACTGCGCAGTTGATAACGCAGAAGGCAAGAGAGATTAAAATTTCCGCTCCGTTTACCGAAACACTTGAAGAGGTACTTTGCGACGAAAAGGAGATTTCCCTTGACGAGATTTTTGACCTGTTTGCCCTCCTTAAAAAGAATGGCGAATCGCTGTTCGGAGAAACCGAGCTTTCGATAGAATACAAAAGAATTTTGCAGGATAACGAGAGAAAGTTTAACTCACTTGCAAAGCTCAGTAATAATATTATTATTCCACCCGGCCCTCTCGACACGCATAAAACAATCCCCGTGATGATCGTTACCCCCGTGTCGGTAAATAGTATTATACTCAGACTCATCTCGCTCGGATATCCGGGAAGGGCGTATCAATCCGAGGTATTACAAAGAAAGACGCATTCGTTCAGAAGGATGTTTGAAAATGCCTTGTTTAATGAGGGGTGGGAATTTTACGTGAGATTATCAATGTCCGATCTTTTAAAGAAAGAACTTGGCCCTGAGTTTGAGCTTGTTGCTTTGTACGATAAATACGTCACCCTATTCAAAGCCTTTGTCCAAAATTCGCTTCTAAACAAGGAAATAACTCTTGAACAAGCGCAACTCTTGATAAGCAAAAATGAAATCATCAGGGACAAATCGGAATTCCTTTACGGCTTGATTGCGGAAAACGGAAAGAGTTTGAAGGCGGTTGTGGGGCTTAACTCCATTTCTTACTTTAAGAGAAAAGCGCTTAGAAAAGGAGTAAAAGAGAAAGATTTTCACGTAAAAATACTGTCTAATTCGACATTACCGTTCAAATTTATAAGGCAGGTGATTGGAAGGTGAGCAAACCCGTATTTTTGGTTGCCATTGCGGGAAATATTGGTGCCGGAAAATCTACTTTGACGAAGTATCTTTCCGAACAGTGGCATTTCGATACCGTGCCGGAACCAGAAGCAAAAAACCCGTTCCTCAAGGATTTTTATAAGAACCCCAAACGTTGGGCGCTTCACTCCCAACTTTTCTTTCTTACAGAGCGCGCCAAAATGCAGAAGAAAGCGGAAAAAAATTCGAGATACCTAATCTTGGACAGGACGATATATGAAGATGCCGAGGTATTTGCCAAACTTGTGCTTTCGAAAAACGAGTACAACGTTTACAAAAGGGTTTACGATTTTTTTCTCGAAGAACTCACTCCGCCGAATTTTGTTGTTTACCTAAAAGCGTCGGTACCGACTCTTATGGAACGCATAAAGCGACGTGGCAGACTTTATGAAAGAAATATAAAGAAATCCTATATAAAAAAACTGGACGAGAAATATGATGAATGGATTTCGTCTTTCAAGATTGCACCGGTGCTCACTATTGATACGGATAAATACGAAATTTTCAGTTTGTTCAACGATATTGACGAGGTAAGAGAAAGAATAGAGAAGTTCTTTTGGAGCAAAGAGATAAAATGAACGAAACCGAGAAGCAAAAAGAATTTGAAAAAGAGGCGTTTTTGGGAATATTAACCCCGGATATCAGGGAAAAACTTTCCGAAATAGGAAATTTTGACAGCCTTATCGAGGTGGTGCTTGATCTCGGCCGTCCTCCCGAAGCGCGTTTTACCGATAGAAACGTGTTTTTAAGAGACGAACCGATTACCAAAGAAGAAATAGAATTTGTTATTTCCCGGGTAGGAACGTTCGATAGGGATAATCGCGCAGGCATTGAAAGGACGCTGCACAGAATTTCTGCCATAAGGAACAGACGAGGGGAGATAATCGGCCTTACTTGCAGGGTGGGACGTGCAATTTACGGTACGATTGAACCGATAAAAGATATAATCGAGAACGATAAGAGCATCTTGCTTTTAGGAAAGCCCGGGGTGGGAAAAACAACACTTCTTAGAGAAGCGGCGCGTGTTCTCAGCGTGGAGAAAAATCAAAGAGTAATTATTGTTGATACCTCAAATGAAATTGCAGGCGACGGAGACATACCCCATCCGGGAATAGGCAAGGCAAGGAGAATGCAAGTCCCGTTTGACAAAGCGCAAGAAGACGTAATGATTGAAGCGGTTGAAAATCATTTTCCCGAGGTAATAATTATTGACGAGATCGGCAGAACGGAAGAGGCGAAGGCTTGCAGGACGATTGCCGAACGAGGAGTGAGGCTTATAGGCACTGCTCACGGGACGAGCATAGAAAATTTACTCGTGAATCCCACGTTGCAAGATCTTATAGGGGGCATTGCTGCCGTAACGCTCGGAGACGAGGAAGCCGGAAGGCGCGGCACGCAAAAAACGATTCTTGAGAGAAAATCTCCGCCTACTTTTCAGGTGCTTATAGAGATAAGGGAAAGAGGTGTTTTTGCAATATACCACGATCTTGCCGAGACTGTTGATGCCCTTTTAAGAGGATTTCCCGTGAATCCCGAGATCCGAGTTGCAGGTAGCGGAGTAGTTCAAAAATCTAACAACAGCCTCGTTTACGAACAAAAGACGGAGAATCGGGTAAAAGTTTTTCCGCTCGGCATAAATACGAGTTATCTTGAAAGAGGGATTCATTCGGTACGTGTTCCTGTGGAAATTGTGAGAGATTTAAGCGGGGCGGATGTGCTTTTAACCGTTAAAAGGAAAATTAAAAAAAATAGAGACGTTATTAATGCGGCAAATCGAATGGGCATTAATGTAGAACTTGTCGAGAAAAATTCTTTAAAAAGCATAAAAGAGTTTTTGCGGAGAGTAAAAAGAAATTTTACCGGAAGGATTATACTTGATTACGCAAAACTTGAAGAATACGTCCAGAGAGTTTTTGATACGGGAAAAATGGTGGAACTGCCGCCCGCAAGCGAAGAAATTTTGAGGCAGGAAAAGGAATTTGTGGAAAGATACGGGCTTTATTGCGAAATTGTAGGCCTTGAACCAAACAGGCGGTTAGTTATTTATCCGACAAAAAGATAAGATGAAGAAGGGAATTTTTATAACACTTGAAGGTATAGACGGTTGCGGTAAAACCACGCAAGCAAAACTCCTCAAAAAATTTTTTGAAGAAAAAGGATTTAAAGTCGTTCTTACAAGAGAGCCGGGCGGTTCTTCAATCGGGCCCGAGGTGAGAAATATTTTGCTTAACAAGAATATGAACCCCGTATCCGAATTTTTGCTTTTTGCTTCCGATAGGAAAGAGCATATAAAAGGATTGATAAAACCCGCCCTTGAAAGGGGTGAGGTGGTAATTTCGGATAGATTTTGCGATTCTTCCGTTGCTTATCAGGGATACGGGCGCGGTGTTTCGTTGGATTTTATAAATTACGTGCATAATTTTATTCTTGAAGGCCTTTTACCGGATATAACTTTGCTATTCGATGTTTCTCCGGAGGTGGGTTTGAAAAGGATTCATGTTTCTGACAGAATAGAGGGAGAAGGAGCGGAGTTTCTTAAAAAAGTCAGGAATGGCTATTTGGAAATTGCTAAAAGAGAAAAAAGATTTGCTATAATAAATGGTGAAAAGTCGAAAGATAAAGTTTACAAGGATATGGTGAGCGAAATCTTGGGACGCGGTTTGATTTACGGGGGTTGAGAAAATGAAAAATAAAAACGGAATTATTTTGCTTGTTGTAATTGTTGCCATTATTTTTGCAGGGGTTGTTATTGCTCTTTCTTATTTTAACGGAGTTAAAGGCTCCGTATTTGTCGATTCTTTTCCCAGGGGGGCGGAAGTTTTCCTTGATGGAGTAAAACAGGGGGAAACGCCTATTACAATTAAAAATCTAAGCCTTGGAGAATATGAGATTCAGGTGAGTCACGACGGATACAGAACGTTTACAAAAACCTTTTCCATAACGCGGGCAAATCCCAAAGTTACGGTTATTGCAAATCTTGAACATGTAACGTTTGTTTTACAGGTGAGTTCTTACCCTACTGAAGCGGAAGTGTATGTGGACGGCGAAAAGAAGGGCTTAACTCCCATAACGATTGACGATTTGCCTCTCGGTGAACATTTTGTAGAAGTTACAAAGGAAAATTTCAATACCTGGTCTCAAAAAATAGATGTGAGCGAATATAAAGTAATCCAACTTATGGCAAATTTGCAGGCAACGTCCGCATCGATTTCCGTAGATTCCGATCCTGAAGGTGCAACTGTTTATGTCAATGATAAACAAAAGGGCGTTACTCCGCTAAAGATTGAGGATCTCGATGCGGGAGATTACACGTTGCGTGTGGAAAAGGAAGGTTTTGCCCCTTATACGGAGAAAATTACCGTTAGCAAGGGCGAAACCGTTACGAGAAATATTGCATTGAAAAAGGCGGAAACGGTACTTTCCATAGATTCCGATCCGGAAGGTGCCGAGCTTTTCCTGAACGGTGAAGACGTGGGGAAAACCCCGTTTAAGAAATTGAATATAAAACCCGGAGCATATAATATTAAAATCGTAAAAGAAGGATACTTGCCGTTTGTCACAAAAATTACGGTAAAAAAGGGTGTTCCCGCAAATTATAAATTTCCTTTGCTGAAACTTCCGTCGGATAAATCCGGCAGTAATCCTTAAAAAGTTTCTCTCTTTGTGGTATAATATCGTTGCCGTGCTAAAGCGGGGAGATAGCAGTGCCCTGTAACCCGGAACCTGCTATACCGGGGCTGACAATCTGCGTGAGGCTGTCTCTCTTTCAGGCTGGCGGCAGTTAAAGGGTGTTGAAGGCGGGGCCCTATGCAACGGAAGCCTCC
>JAGHAO010000114.1 GCA_021161495.1 Caldisericaceae bacterium
AGCCTAATACTATGTAATTAAAAACTACTTCGAGATCTTTTACCGCTTTCCGGGGATTTTTTTGCAGTAATTCTATAAATAGGGGAATAAAGGATACTGCAATGGCACTTGCTACTATATTTAGCGTAATAGATGTAATCGGGAGTGTTGCGTTTAAGGCGTCAGCCGCATGAGTTGTGCCAAAATAGGCGCTAAATAACATATCTCTTGCGAGCCCGAGCAGTCTACTGATTACTGCTGCAACCATAAAAATTAGAGAAGCCTGTACTGCATTCTGTTTTAGGAATCTTCTATTTTTCATTAGTGAATATATTTATTATAGGTTTATATAAAATTACAATTATGATTGATCCTATAATTACCCCGAACAATATACCCCATAAACTTCGGTAGAGCGACATAAGAAATGTGTTTCTAACGTGAGAAAAGGTATCGGTTATTGAAATGCTTCCCATTGTTCCGGATATGGAAAATACTATAATCCATTTCTTTCTTTTAATAAGCGAGAATAAAGGTATTAAAAAGAGAGAGGGATATCCCACTAAGAATTCTTTGAATCTCGGCCTTGCAACTATCTTGTGTTCCAGGAGTGCTCTGAATTTTAGCTCAAGTGAAGAAATCGAGACTCCCGTATTTCCTGAACGGAGTAAATACACAAGAAAAATTCCTGCAAGGATAATTAAAATAATGATATGCCCCCATTTTACGGTGATGTTCCACGCTTTTTTTATCTCGATAGGAAGGCTGTATCTTTCTTTCGGAATATAAGTATTATTGAAGTCGGCTCCGAATATTTTAAGATAATTTAGTATCAAGAACAAGAACGGCGTTAGGTAAAGTACTTTAACTCCTCTGAACATATCGAGGTTTAGTAAATATCTGGTGGACGAAATAGAGGCGCCTATCCACAATCCGCCTATGAGAGAAAAGCCTAACATTATGATCGACAAATTGAATCCGTGTTTCAATATATTTTTCAGGTTAGTTACTTCTTTTTTTCCGTAAAGTGTTTTTATGTATCTAAAAACGATAAGTGAAAAAGATCCTGTAATTACTATTGCTCCTGACAGCGCTGTCAATTTTTGCGCCAAATTTTTATTTGCAAATAGAAGGACGGTAAAAGCAAATATTAATATTATTAGCCAAAATATACTATTTTTTACATCAAAATCCAAAAGTGATTTTGCGTACAATACGAACATTGCTATTATTCCAAGCGAAATTAACCATAAAATAATTACGGGGACTTTTACTTCCGGCATCGGATGGGGTACTCCGAACCGCATACCTTTTTCCTTCCATAAAGAATGGAATTTACTTACTTCATAGTCGTTTACCTTCATATTATCTTCGTAAGAAAGCCCGTTGTCTATGATCGGCTTAACGTAAATTACTCTTATATTCCTATCTGATACCGCCCTGAACCATCTGTTAAATATTTCATACGGTTTCAATTTTAATTGTTCCGCAGGGTATATCGAATAAACACGGGCAACATAGTAATGAGTTCTCGGCATTAAAACATCTAATCCTTCCTGAGTATATATTCCTTTTTGTACGGGTAGTTCTATAATGTAGGTGACTATGTGATTTTTGTTAAAGAAATCCGCAAGTTCTTTCGTCTGCTCTCCGCCTGCTCCCGAAATTACGTTTCCGTAGAACATTACGGAGCGTATTTTGTATTTCCTGAGTATTTCTTCCAAATTGCTTATGTTTCTGTTTCCAGGTGCGTATTTAGGCCTTAATACTATGTTCAAACCCAATGATTTAAATTTTGCGATTTCATCTTCGTCAAACCCCAATCCATAGTTATTCAAATTCATTTGCTGAACCGGTGTAATGACTGCGTAAGTCTTCTTTCCGTTGATAATGTAATCTCCTTCGGGAAGCAGGTTAAATATTCTTTCTGCAAGAGATTTATCTTTGGTGATTATGATTGAATAATATGGCTTAATTTTGTTTTTAACCGTGGAAAAATCTATATTTTGTAAGATTTCATTTGGAAGCGAATTGGAAATAAGTTGATTACCACCAAATAGCGAGATATCCCCGGAATTTACCAGATCTTGTACGGATTCTTCGGGAATTGCGATACCTGTAAGCCCGTTAGATGATAACTCTTTTATGGCATCATATACGGAATGACCATAAGAGTTTGCAAATGTTTGGAATGTGTAATAATCTGCAACGATGTTAATTGTGTCTTCTTGTTTTTCCGCTTTTATCCTTACCGAGATTTGTACGGCGGCTGCGATTATTGATAAGAGCACTAAAATCACAAGAATTTTTTTTACCGGAGAATTTTTGTACATTTCTATTTCACATCCTTTCTTTCTTTTCTATTCCCATAAGGTCCATTATCAGTGATAAAACTATTACTGTTGCGTTAATTAAAGACAACCTTTCTTGCTCATTTTCCGAGCCTATTACTTTATGTTTCTGATAAAAAGCATTTGCTTTTTTGCAAAGATCTATCGATAAGAAAGGAAGTTTGTTTACTGCATACGTTTTCGCTATGGATTTGAGATTATCTTTAACCGATAAGATAGCATTCAGAAGATTTCTTTCTTCCCTTTCGGTGAGTAACGAAAAATCTGTTTGTTCTATTCCTTTGTATTTTTTGCCTGCTTCTCCCGCTTTCTTTAATATATTCAGTAATCTTGCATATGTATATTGAACGTAAAATACGGGATTATCCATACTTTCTTTTTTTGCAAGCGTCAGATCAAAATTTAGGTGTGTATCGGCGCTTTTGAGTAAAAAGAAAAATCTTGCGGCATCCTTACCTACTTCATCAATCAGTTCATCAAGTGTTATAAAGTTGCCGGTGTGTTTTGACATCATTACTTCTTTGCCGTTTTCGTATAGATGAACTATCTGATAAATAATAACGTCGAGAAAATCTTTCGGCAATCCCATACCGAGAATTAATGCCTTCATAGGAATAATATGCCCGAAGTGATCCGCTCCCCAAATGTCTATTACTTTTTTAAAACCCCTGTTCCATTTGTTTTTATGATATGCCGCATCTACAAGAGTATATGTAGGTTCCCCGCTGCTTCTTACAAGCACTCTGTCTTTGTCATCTCCGAAGAGAGTGGATTTAAACCATAAGGCTCCGTCTTTTTCATATGTGTACCCACTCTCTTTGAAAATCTTTATCGTCTCTTCCACCTCGCCGCTCTTATACAGGGAACTTTCGTAGAACCATATATCAAAAAACACTCCGAATTTTGCAAGGGATTTTTTAATCTGCCAGATCATATAATCTTTGCCAAAATCTTTTATTGCTTCTCTGTCCGGTTTGCCGTCTTTTATATATCTGTCTTTGAATTTAAAATACAAGTCTTCGGCTATTTCTTTTATATATTCTCCTTTGTATCCTTCTTCCGGAAATTTTGCTTCGTATCCGCAAAGTTTTAGATAATAATATGTGATTGAGTCGGCAAAAAGATCCATTTTACTTCCGGCATCATTTACATAATATTCTTTTTTTACATCGAACCCCTGTAATTTGAGGAGGTTTGCAAGTACGTCTCCTATGATGCCTCCTCTCCCGTTTCCGACATGTAAGGGGCCTGTCGGATTTGCACTTACAAATTCCACCTGAACCTTTATACCTTTGGGTTTTTCTCGAAAGAATTCGTCTTTTTTACTCTCGATTTCTCCTATGTATTCTTTGTAGGCAATATCAGACAGAGTAAAATTTATATATCCCCCCTTTGCTATGCTTATTTCCTTAATTAATTCGGATTTTACATTTTCAGAGACTTCTTCCGCTATTTTTTGCGGAGATTTATGCAGAATTTTGGCAAACTTAAAAGGGAAGGATGTTGCGAAATCTCCCATACCTTCGGGAGCGGGCGTAATTTCTACTTGTTCCCGAAGCGTATCTCTGCCGTAAGTCTTAATTATTGCTTCATTTATGATTTTTTCTAATTTTTTAATCATTGCCTCTTTCCTTTAATAATGAAGTTTCGGATTTTTAACTGCTTTTACTTCATCAAGCCTTCCGACGGGTGTTGAATGCGGGGCTTCCTTTAATAATTCCGGTTTTGTTCTTGCCTCTTTTGAGATTTTAATCATTGCCTTGATGAATGAGTCCAATGTCTCCTTGCTCTCGGACTCCGGAGGCTCGATCATAATTGTTTCTTCCGCATAGGGTTCGAAGTGAGGGAAATATATTGTAGGGGGGTGAAAACCGTAGTCCATAAGCCTTTTGGAAATATCAAGAGTTTTAACCCCGTATTTTTTATATTCCTTGCCGGTTAATACGCATTCGTGCATACATGTTCTATCGTATGCCGGTTTGTAATAATCTTTTAGCTTTGCCAGCACGTAGTTAGCATTGATTATACTTGTTTCGGCAGCTTCTCTAAGGCCTTGCGGACCCATCGAAAGGATCCATGCATATGCTTTTACCAACACTGAGAAATTGCCGTAAAATGCCCTAACCCGACCTATCGAATTTTTCGGGAATTCAAAGAAATAACCTTTTTCATTTTTGCAAACTATTGGTGAAGGTAAGAATTCGATAAGTTCTTTCTTCGCACCGACTACTCCTGCACCGGGGCCTCCCCCGCCGTGTGGTGTGGAAAACGTTTTGTGAAGATTTAAGTGCAGGACGTCAAATCCTGCATCTCCCGGACGTACAATTCCCAATAATGCGTTTAAATTTGCTCCGTCGTAATATAAAAGCCCGCCTTTTGAATGAACTATATCTGCAATTTTCAGGATATTCTCGTCAAATAAACCCACCGTGTTAGGGTTTGTAAGCATCAAGCCCGCTGTATCTTCATCCATTATTTTTTCTAATTCACTTATATCTACGCCGCCGCGTTCGTTAGATTTTACCTCTACTACTCGGAAACCTGCCATTGCCGAAGATGCGGGGTTTGTTCCATGTGCCGAATCCGGGATTATCATTTTGTGCCTGGGCTTTCCTTTACTTTCAAAATATTTTCTTATCATAAGTACGCCCGTAAGTTCCCCGTGTGCTCCTGCGGCGGGCATCATACTGAATTTGTCCATTCCGGTAATTTCGTTGAGCAATTCTCCGAGTTCGAACATTATTTGAAGGCTGCCTTGAACATATCTCTCGGGTGCAAAGGGATGGGCGTATAAGAAGTTATCAAGATTTGCAAGTTTTTCGTTTATTTTAGGATTATATTTCATTGTGCAGGAACCGAGAGGATATAATCCGTCGTCCACTCCGTAGTTTAATTTTGAAAGCTTTGTGAAGTGCCTAACCACATCCGGCTCGGAAACTTCCGGAAGATCGTATTCTTTGTGCGGTTTGGCGTACTCGGGTATATCTACGGAGATTTCATCAAAGGAATCCTCGGGTATAGAGAAGCCAATTCTGCCTTTTACGCTTTTTTCGTATATCAATTTCATTTTATCACCTCGAGAATAAGCCTGCTATAAAATCAAGATCCTTTTTTGTAAAGATTTCCGTTACGGCAAAAAGGAGGTAGCCTTCGAGTTCCGGATAAAATTTACTGAGGTCAAGCGGAGGTACAAACCCATTCTTCATAAGGAGATCAATTGTTTCTTCCTTTTTATCCGATTTCAAAATAAATTCGTTGAAAAACGGATAGTCCGGACCGCTAAATGCTTTTGTATCCAAAAGTTTTTTTCTCAAATAGTGCGCAGATTTAAAATTCAGATCAGCAAGGGATTTTAAACCTCTTTTGCCAAGCAGGGATAAATATACATTTCCCGCAACAATATTTAAAGCATGATTGGAACAGATGTTTGAAGTCGCTTTCTCCCTTCGAATGTCTTGTTCTCTTGCTCTAAAAGTCATCACAAATCCGCGGTTTCCGTTTTTGTCCGTTGTCTCGCCTGCAATTCTTCCCGGTATTTGTCTTATATATTTCATTTTGCTTGCGAGATATCCGTTGTATGGCCCTCCGAAGTTAAGATCCATCCCGAATGACTGCGCTTCGCCTGCGACAATATCAACGTCTGCTTCTCCGGGGGATTTTAAAATTCCTGATGACAAACTTTCGGCTATTACCTGAATTACAAGGATATTTTTTTGGTGAGCGATTCTGGCAAACTCGGAGACATTTTCTATTCCTCCGAGAAAATTAGGGCTTTGAATGATAAACGCCGCAACATCATCGGTTAAATTCTTTTCAAAATTTTCGATATTTGTGAGAATATTTTTGTAAGGAATAGTAATGATTTCCGTTTTATGCGGCTCTGTATAGGTTCTTACTGTTTCAAGATAGTGCGGATGTAAAAGAGAAGAAACTAAAATTTTGTTCTTTTTCGAAAGCCTCATTGCCATCAATACCGCTTCCGCTGTGGCAGATGCCCCGTCGTAAATAGAAGGAACCACGACATTCATTCCGGTTAATTTTGCAATATGTGTTTGATACTCAAACATCGATTGCAAATTTCCCTGGCTTATCTCCGGTTGATACGGAGTGTAAGAAGTATAGAATTCTTCCCTTGCTGTAATTGTTTTAACGACTTCCGGGATAAAATGCCTGTATGCCCCGGCGCCTACGAGGGGTTTTATTGAAAAGAAATCCGCATTTTTTTTTGATATGTCGTATATCCTTTCCGTGAGTTTCTGTTCGTTAATAGGACCGGGTATGTTCAAATCGGTTTTTAACAGTACTGAATCGGGAATATCTTTTAGCAAATCAGTAAAAGAGGAAACGCCGATTTCTTTGAGCATTTCCTCTTTTTGTTTCTCCGTAGTCGGTATGTATCTCATAATTATTCTTTCCTGTATTCGGAATATTCTTTAGGAGTCATAAGTTTGTCGATTTCAGCAGGGTTTTCGATTTTAATTTTTACAATCCAGCCTTTGCCGTAGGGGTCTTTATTGATAATGGAAGGATCTTTTATTGTGTCTTCATTTACTTCCACGATTTCTCCCGATACGGGGGAATAAATATCGGATGCTGCTTTTACCGATTCAATTGTAGTTAATGTCTCGCCTGCTTTTATTTTTTTTCCTTTTTCTATTTCTTCGAGGTAAACTATATCTCCGAGTTTATCTTGGGCATAATCTGTAATTCCAACTGTGCCTATTTCACCGTCCACCTTTAACCATTCATCGTTTTTTGTATATTTTAATTCTTCGGGAATTTTATAACCCATATGCTAGCCTCCTTTCCTAAATTTTTTTAAATTATAGGTATTATTATAAGATTTTCAATATTTTTTAAGGAATTCGTACAGTTTGAGAAATGATTTTGAGTCCAATGATTCCGGTCTTGCGTTTTCGGGAATGTCGGCGCTTTTCAGGGCTTCCATAGATTTTTCTTTTCCGAAGAGTTCCGATAAAGAATTTAATATTTTTTTTCTTCTTTTACCGAAAGCGGTCCTTACAATCTTAAAAAGTAAATCCGTATCTATGGAATGATCCACCGTTTTCTTTTTTCGTTCTATAAGTGTCGAACTTATTTTCGGACGTGGGTAAAAGAAATGTGGAGGAAATGTTTTCAGAAATTTTTTTTCGAAGAAGAAATCGATAAATACGGTGATTGCTCCGTATGTTTTGTTTCCGGGGGAAGCAAGCAATCTTGCGGCAAATTCTTTTTGTAAAAGAAGTACGGCTCTGTTTATGTTCGCCTCTCTTGAAATTTTTAACAGAAGTTCCGTTGATATATTGTATGGGATATTTCCGAAGATTTCCGTGGAATCGAATAAAGAAAAATCCACTTTTAATGCATCATTGATTATTATTTGTACGTTTTTAGGTTTGTTTTTTAAATAAAAAGGGGTAAATCTCTTGTCTTTCTCAATAGCAATAATTTTCCCGGCATGTGGAGATACTGTTTTTGTTAGGAACAAAAATCCGGGGCCGATTTCTATGTATGTTTTTGTTTTGTCGGGTTTGATTTGATTTTTTATATACTCCAGGGCAGAACTTTCTATAAGGAAATTCTGCCCCATCC
>JAGHAO010000116.1 GCA_021161495.1 Caldisericaceae bacterium
CATATACATCATTACCATAATATTGATGTTTTTCATTACAATGGTGGTATTCATACTCATAACCATTTAATGATGCGTTTTCCGTTTAACTCAACCGTAAATAACGGGACGCAACCTAATCCGGATGCGATAAAAAGCTTTACAGCGCTTCCGGGTTATTTACCTATGGTTTATACTACCGACGGGAATAAAACGGATTCCTCAAACTCCGAATATTCTCCTTTCTATACGGATGATGCTTCTTTGAAAAAACGCACTATGGCTTACCGCGGTTTTAGGGTTTTGACTACAATTGTTGCACGCAAGAAAGATCCTGCTGCAACACATGTTCAGTATTACGATGTAAAAATTATTGTGCAGTGGATAGCCGGAAAGCAAGAGCATAGCTATACTTTAGTGTCTCGTGTAGTGACTTACGGAGGGGAGTAGAGTTATGGTGCATAGGACACGTAAAGGTTTTACCTTAATTGAATTAGTTGTTGCGATGGCAATATTTTTTATTCTTATATATATGGCATTTGCTTCGTTTACATACATTCTTGCATTCTCACGGTACAATCAACAAAGAGAAAACGTTCAGGAAAATATAAGCATTGTAATGGATCAAATTACAAAAGAATTGAGGCAAACTGTGACACCACCCTATAATAACCCGACGGCAAGTGAGTTTGGTGTTGAAATCCCTCAATACGATGTCACAACGGATACGGTAAGAAATTTAAAAGATATTTCTTCCCCGGATGAACCCTTGGGGAGTACTGCTTATCTTCAATTTGGCGATTCGGATACGGATTCTTCGGATACGCCGGATGACCCGATATTGAGGTTTTATATAATGGATAATAGTGGTAAAAAACACAGGATTTCCTATACCCTTGGGGTTCCCAGTGACGGTAATGGATATTATCCTCCTCATTATTCGGGAATTCCGAAAAAATATTGGCCATCCCAAGAATATGAACCCTGCGAAATTTTGTACAGTAATGAAATATGGGACTCTGCTACAAGTTCTTGGACGGGGATTACAAATCAACCTGTAACCGAACAAGTTATAACTAATTTCTCGGTTATTCGTCCCTCTTGGTCTGATAAGGTTGTTCAAATTGTAATAGAGGCAATGGTAAAGGCGCCCAATAAAAACGGGTACGAACGGGTTAGATATATAAATCAGGTTACATTGAGGCAATAATGCTATATATTGAAATTTTTAGAAATTGTTCTAAGATAAAATAACAAAGGGGTGATGTTTATGTGGAAATTAAGTATTTTTAAGCGAAAACGGCGTGGTTTTGCGCTTGTTTTTACGATATTAATAGCGCTTGCTATGATTATACCTGTTATGATTTTGGCATCAAGTGCAATAACGAGAAGAAGAAGTGTGAGTGGAGAGGCAATATCCGATAGGGTTCTTACAGTGGCAGACGCTACTGTAGATAGAATACTATCAAAAATTAACAAGTTTCCGGATTTGAGTGCAAATGATCCTACAATTAAAGACGGCTTGGATAAAATTGGTATCTACTACACTAATAATCCGCCAACCGACCCGTTTGAAGTTAAAAATGTAGCAGTGAAATATGTTATGGGATATTTACTATCAACATTAAACGGGGGGACCATATACCAACCTGATGGAACAAGTGATCCTGCTTCTAACTTACAGGCAGATGAAACTCAATACCCTGGAATAGAGAACGTTAACGCTCATTCGATATGGGACATAGAGGACAACATTACCACTTATTTATATAACTTGGATACCCAAGAGTATTTTATGGTAGTTACTGATAGTGGAGAGCCCTTGCCTATTTCCATTACAGGAATAAATGGGGATATAGTCACAAAACATATAAAAAATTTATCTAATGGAGATATTAAATTAGGTATAGCATCGTGGGACCAAAACTACCTTACGGATAACAGATGGGTTGAGATAGATACAAACACCGAATATACAGATGATGGGAGCAACCAGCCAGGGAGCACAAAATTTCAGATACGTGTTAGTGCTTACCCTATTTCAAAATCAATGAACCAACATATTGTGAGAAATATTCTGGCTGAAGCTACGCTGGAAACAATAAATGCTAACATTTCATCTTCAAACGGAAGCACTACAGGTGGCAGTTCAACCAATGTAGGCCCGTTCCATTATGCAGTGTGGTCAGGAAAAGGGTTCACATTAAACGGGGTTCATACGATACAGTCAGGACACAGAGATTCAGATGGCAACATTGTTTATGATGGAAAAAACGGTAGTGGAGATATATACGCAGATGGTCAAATTATAATCAATGGAAATAATAGGATATATGGAAATATAGCGACCTCTGGAGCAGAAGAAGATAATGCCATTATTGCGAACGGAAACCTTAAAATGGGAAATAACCATAAGTTAATATATGGCCATAAGGAAACTTTGCCTGATTTTTCTGCCGGAACAGAGCAAGATGTAAAGACTACCGCGCAGAATACGGGTACAATCCACCCGGGAGATTTTGATTATAATAATTCTTATAGTACATTAAATGTGAACGGTGGTGAAGTTGCTTATTATATAGGAGGCAATACAAGTATAATGGGATGGGATAATACAATCAAATTTTATCCACGAGACAACGTTAATTCAGATGGTCCGAAAGTAGATTGGTATATAGATGGCGATCTTACTATAATTGGAGACGTTACACTTGATTTTGGAAACACTCCAGGAATTGTATGGGTTAACGGCAATGTTATATTTAATGGCAGTGTTACTATTATAGGTTCAGGGACAATTGTAGCAAATAAAAGGATAACTCTAAACGGTTATTCTGATATTAGCAGTACTACGCCTAATGCAAAAATTGCATTTATCTCCGAGGGCGTGGATTCTAACGGAGGCATTATACTTAATGGAAATAATACAGTAAGTGGAATTTTCTATGCACCACACAGTGATATAATATTAAATGGCACTGGAGACGTGTTTGGTTCACTTGTTGCAGGAGGTTATATAAGTAGTATGTCTGCTGGCGTTATCGTGAACGGAAACCAAAATATTACCTATGATACAGGAATAGAGAGCGGGGGAAATGATGGAACTAATCCACCACTTCCAACAGGTGGAGGAGTAACTGTTGATGGAGTTAGTTTTTCTGCCAGCGCTGTTTACAGACTCTCCTGGAGAGAGATCATCTCTGATCCGGTAACGCCTTCTAACATACAAAAGTTAAGCCCTGAGTTTAATTTTAAAGACCCTTCTTCTTGACATATAGATGGAGTTCTTACCACGAAAATATTACAGTTTAAACAAAACCCGGCAAGGACTATGCGGTCCTGCGGGGTTTACTTTAATAGAAACTCTTGTTGTAATTGCCATAATTATTGTTATGGCGGCTGTTGCCATACCTTCCTTTAGAAATATGATTGTTTCGCAGAGATTGCAATCCGTTGCTTTCCAGATCGTTCAGGATCTCAGAGAAACACGGGAAAACGCAATCTTATATCAACAGGATTTGAACATATATTTTAATTACGATAATAGCCCCGTTGAGTATTTAAGCGGAACAAATTTTAACAACAGGCAATACTGCTTTGAAACCTTTCTGAAAGATCCTTTGGCAACTCCGGTGGATCATTATATACCTACGGATTCGGCGAATAGCCATTTTCGAAAGAAGATTCTTAGCTATCATATAGTTATATCGAATATAACATCAAATACAAATTCTTCCATTGCTTTTGACGGTAAAAACTACTTCGTTATTGCGTTCCGTTCCGGAGCGGGCGATACCTTTCGAGGCGAAGCAAATATTGTTAAGAATATGGAAACAAATGCATCCGGCGAAAAAAGAGTTGTTTCGGATTCCGATTATGAAAGTATAGGCGCTACTCCTGTGATTATAGAACTTAAAGATGTGCCAACGGGAAAAACATTTTACATACGTATTTCCGCAACCGGAAAAATTTCGATGTACGGGCAACCGCAGCCTTATTAACCGTTGTTAGAGTTCTCGACTAGAATCTTGCGAAGCCTTTGAAAAAGATTTTGTCTAAAATTTATCTTATAATATTTTTCGATTAATTTATTTTATTATTTTGTAAGAATCCGCTAAAATTAAATATGAAGAAAAGAGGCGGGTTTACTTTAATCGAAACGCTTGTCGTGGTTGCGATTATGCTTATTCTTTCCGCTGTTGCTATTCCTTCTTTCCAGCATTTAATAATTTCGGAACGGCTTCAATCCGTCTCATTTCAAATTGTTCAAGATTTGAGGGAAGTAAGGGAGGATGCAATTTTATATCAGCAAAATTTAAGGGTATACTTTTGCACGGACCCTCGCAGTTCAAGGAATTTTTATATGTTTGAAACGTTTCAAAAAGATCCGTTAAATAGCGTTCATTACACGCCAGGAGACTTACCGGACGGCAAACATTTTGTAAAAAGAGTTTTACAGTACAATCTATATTTCGGGCCGCATCATCCCTTTCAATCGTTCGGATGGATAGGAGGAAAGCAATACTATTACGTGGAATTTTATTCCGGTGCGGGAAGCCATTTTCGAGGCCAGCCTAATGCGTTTGATCACATAACGGTGGTCGATAAGAAGAGCGGAGCAAAGTTTTACGTGATTACGGATTCCGTGGGTAGAGTCAGAATGAGCGGTAGTTTGCCTTCCTCTCCTTAAATTTTAATTCCGGAGCAGAGAATTTGGAATTTGCCGAAACTTCGAAACGAAATTTGCAATCGAAATATCGAACGGCGTAGTCAATCTGCGGCTTGCAAGGCTGCACTGAGGGAGTATAATATTAAAAACAGATTTTGTAAGGAGATGATAGATAATATGAAAATAGCGCCGAGGAGTTTAATCTGGCAGGATTTTAAAAGGTTGCATAAAGAAGAAGACCTTCTGACCGATCCTGAAGTGGAAGACCTTCTTTTTATGCAAACAATAGAAGGACATTCTCACAACGGAGACGGTGCGTTCAAAGGAAGAAAATTTGTTGACACCACGTTGAACGATATTACGGAGGCGTTAAACAGAGATGTGTTTGTCGTTCGTTCGGCAAGACAACTTCTCATAGATGAGATTTACGAATATGTAGAGAGAGCACTTGATGGTGAGAATGTCGATCATCTTGTGAATTCTCACGGAGAACCTTTGATGCGTTGCCCTTTGTTTTTGGAATGGAAGGTTGAGCCGAAGGACGTGCTCAGAGGACTCTACCTCGGAGGTTTGATGGATGATTTTTCAGTGCGAAAAAGAGTAAACGAAAAGTTCCATATAAATATGGGCGGAGGGAAACCGTATCTCATAGATTTCAGAGTAATGGAAAAGATGGGGCTTGACGGAGAAATACTTGCACACGGGGAACACGAAGACAAAATAGAAGAATACAAGAAAAAAGGATTGATTATAGACCCTTCCAAAAAGATCGATTTCCTCAGGCATTCGGATATACGTTTTCAGTATATTAGGCACAAAAAAGGGCTCGGTGTATCAGATGATGCGGCAATGCTTGTCGGAGGGCTTATGTACAGCATTAGTGTAGGGCTTGGTGCATACCTTGCGGACGCAATTGATACATTAGACAAGTTTTCTTTGAAGTTTATCGAGCAAGACGACAAACTTGCCCATATAATAAAAAGAAATATGCCCGACCTAAATATTACCGATGACGAAGTCCTCTCGTTTATTTATCTTATCGCGATTCCGAAGGAAGCAAAAAAATATCCCGATTCCTCGCAGAGGTATTTCCTGCAAATTGATAAGGAAACCAATATCACAACTCTTGAATCACACTATAGGTTCCTCACTGGAAAGCCGTATCCCCATTTTAAAATTTCCTATGAAAGAGTAATGAACGAGGAATTTTATCGATATATAAGCAAAAAAGTGGCGGATTTCAAGAAGAATGTCGTTTAATGATATAAAGGGGCAGAAATTTGCCGTAAGTTATCTTAAAAAGATTATTCTTAAAAAACGTATCCCTCCGACACTTATGTTTGTCGGTAAAAGCGGAACGGGAAGGTTTAAGACAGCGCTTACATTTGCAAAAGCATTGAATTGTAAAAATGCGCAAGCGGACAGTTGCGACCGTTGCAAAAGTTGCATTGCCGTGGAAAACAGCGTGCATCCGAATGTTAAGGTCATAGGAAGGAATTCTTCCGTGGGGATTGGTGATGTGCGGAGCATTGTTAACGATAATCTCGTGCCGATAAACGAAGGATACAGGGTGAATATTATAGACAATGCGGACAAAAGTACCATTCAGGCATTTAACAGTATGCTTAAATATCTTGAAGAACCGCCGGAAAATACCGTAAATGTTCTTATAGTCCGGGATCCGTTTAATATTCCCGAAACCATACGTTCTCGCTCTGTTATGGTGAAATTTCAGCCCTTGTCTGATAAAGATATAGAGAGTTATTTGATTTCGAAAGGTTTCGATAGCGACAAAGCGGTATTGGTATCGCATTTGCTTAACGGTAGCCTTGAAGGATGGGAAAAATTCTCGGATGAAAGTTTTATAAAAAAGAGAAAATCATTTATCGAAGAAATGTTGTTATTCTTTCAAGGGCGGAGTGATATTTCTTCGTTACTTGAAAAATGGAATGCACTTTTTCCCGATCTTTCATCAAAAGAGAAGGCGGAAAAATTTTTTGATTATGTCTCCGTGTTAATTCGGGATATTCTGTATGTTTCCGCACTCGGAGAAAAAGACAATATTACCAACTTTGATTTTTTAGGATACATTGCGGCAAAGTTTTCGGTGACAAACAAAAGTTCTCTCGAAAGAATTTATGATATAATAAAAGAACAGAAAGAAGCGCTTTTAACAAATACTAATCCGCAGTATGCAGTAGTGGACGGAATTTTGAGAATGAAAGAGGTGATAGTGTGAATATAACCGAAGAAAAAGTGAAGCTTGTAGGTATTGCTTTTAGGAAGAACGTAAAGACGTATTACTTACCCAAGCCGCATTTTCCCGTGAAACTTTTCGATAGAGTCGTGGTGGAGGTTAACGGAAGCTTGCAATTTGCCACCATACGAAGGCCTTCGATCAATATGGATGTTAAGAGGTGGGATATTATCCGCGCCCGTGATAACGTGATCGGGAGGGTTTTACGTGTCGCAAACGAGAAAGACCTTTCTTATCTTTCAAAAATTGAAGAAAAAGAAAACAGTGCCTTTGAGGTATGCAGAAAAAAAATAAAAGAGCACGGCCTTCCTATGCATCTTGTCGCATCCGAATGGAGTGAAAAAGAGAAAAAGTATATTTTTTATTTTACCGCCGATTCAAGGGTGGATTTTCGCGAACTCGTGAAGGATTTGGTAAAGACACTGAATAGCAAAATCCAGCTCTGGCAGGTCGGCGCGCGCGATGCGATGAGGTTCTTCGGAGGATACGGGCCATGTGGGTATCCGCTGTGCTGCACAAATAGTTTAAGGCATCTGGAAAGCGTGGAACTATCCTTTGCGAGGATGCAAAATTTACCGATGAACACTGCAAAGATAACGGGGGCATGCGGAAAACTTGTTTGTTGCTTAAGGTACGAGCTCAACTTAAACGATATAAATAAAGGCGAAAATAATGAAAAAGACATTAAGAGTGGGAATAATAGGCCAGTCTGAGAGGCCGTGGGAACCCCTTCCCGAGAATATGGCGAAGATAGCATTTGAAACAGGATTTCTCATAGCGAAAAACGGTTGGCATCTTTATACGGGCGGGCGCGACGGAGTGATGCGTGAATCAAGCAGAGGTGCTAAAAAAGCAGATGGGGTTACTATTGGTATCCTTCCTTCTTTGGATAAAAACGAAGCAAATGAATATGTGGACATTCCGATAACTACCGGGCTCGGTATGAGTATGCGTTCCGAACTGATGATAAATACGGTCGACGTTATTGTTATGATTGGCGGAAAAAACGGGACCCTGAAAGAATTGCTTACCGCATATCTTTTCGGAAAACCTATTGTCGTGATAAAGGGAAGCGGAGGATTTGCCGACACATTGGAGAAATTTCTATTTGAAGGAAAATATATAGATGATAGGAAAAACGTGGAAATAAAATTCGCGAACTCTCCGGAAGAAGCAGTTGAATTTATAAAGGAAGCATTGGGATAATTCCCCTTTCCGTCGCCCTGAGATGTTTTTACTCAGGGTCTTAAATCGAAGGAACACATTTCCCTCGAAACTCCTATTGAAATACGTCATTCCGAAACAAGTTCGGAATGACAAATAAAAATACAATTACGGAATAACCCCTATTTTGTCACCCTGAGATGCCCCCCGATCATCCTGTCACCCTGAGCGTATTTAGTGAAGGGTCTCGTTTTTAATTCTTTTGTCAAAGTACATTCCATAAGTATAAAAA
>JAGHAO010000157.1 GCA_021161495.1 Caldisericaceae bacterium
AAAACTTAATGTCGCTCCGTGTGCCATAACAAACCATAATATCAAGAATTCGGTTTTGGTCAATATCTTTTTAATGCGATTTCCCGCGCTTTTGCACCAAATCTTTCAATTCCCGCGCATTTTTTACGGCGTATCCGTAAAAATCGTTGTCAAAATACACGTAAAAAGAAATCCCTTTTTTATTGTTTCGCATTATAAACTCTGCGTAATGTTCGAGTTGTTCCTGCGTGTATTCGGAGGCATAAAGTTGAGTGTGTCCGTGAAGGCGAACATAAGAAAAATTCGCGGTGATTACTTCCGCATACGGGTATCTCGGTGTGTCGGATATGCAAAACGCGATGTTGTTTTTCTTCAAAATGTCGTAAACATCGTCCGAAAGCCATGACTTGTGCCGGAATTCGATTGTATATTTTTTGCTTTTGTCGAGATCTTCGATAAATTCCGAAAGCAATGCGATATCTTTTTTGAGAGAAGGAGGAAGTTGAAATAAAATCACACCTAATTTGTTCCCGAAAAGTTCCGCTTTTTGCAAAAACTTTTCAACGCTTTCCTTCGCATCTTTCAACCTTTTGATATGCGTGATAAACTTGCTTGCCTTTACCGAAAACACGAAATTTGCCGGTGTTTTCTTAACCCAGTTTTGAATTGTAGTGTCTCTCGGCGTGTGGTAAAAGGTGCTGTTCATCTCAACGGTGTCGAAATTCTCTGCGTAAAATTCGAGGAATTTCGAAGAAGGCAAATCCTCCGGATAAAATATTCCTTTCCAGTGCGAATAAGAAAACCCCGAAGTCCCTATGAAATTTTTCGCTTTCATAATTACATTTTATATTTGTCTCTAATATTTTCAACCTGTAAATTTCATATGAGAATCGGGAATAAGATTAACAAACATTATGCAATGGAAAAATTTTCGGAAGTTGTATTTCACGCAAAAAGGCAACTTTTCTTGCAATAATAGTTCTGCGCGGGGGTTGAACCGCATAAAGATTTTTTATATTTGATGTATAATACAAATATGCTGAAAATCGAGGTTTATTCGGAAAAGGGTTGGGAAGAGATAGAAAACTTCCCCTGGAACAAAGATATCGAACTTTGGGAAGGGTACAGGTTCATAGAAAGAAGAAAAGGGGAAAGCAGGCATACGCTCTTTTTCCTCAGGACGGACAGGGGAGATATTGTCATCAAAAGGACGTCCCCCGAGGTTGCCGAAAGAGAATTCTTTACGTATAAAAAACTTGCCCGTATGGGGATTCCCACAATTGCGCCGATAGGATACGTAAAGCGCGAAAAGAGTAACGAAAAAGAAGGGTATTTGCTTACGTTATACGAAAGGGGCGCCTTGCCGGAATCTCACCTCATCCGCATTTTGAAAAACAAAAATTACAGGGATTTAGTGTGGAATTCCATTATAGCACTCCTTGTTGTTATGCACATAAAGGGTGTTTTTTGGGGAGACCCATCCCTCGACAATATCCTCATAAAATTTTACAAGACAAAAGTCGAAGCGATGCTGATAGACGCGGAAACGGTTCAGTTTTATGATTTTTTATCGCCTGAGAAGGAAAAGGAAGATCTCGAGCGGCTCTTCGAATCGCTCTACGCATATTCCGTTACGGAAGAGGAAGACAGCGAAAAACTTTTTGAAGAAAGAAAACAATACATTTCGGAGCGATACGAAAAACTTAAAAAACTGCTTGCGGACGAACTCGATGTGCAGAGCGGGGAGTATTTCAAACTCATAAAACGCATAGACGACCTGTTTTTGCTCGGTTATTCCGTAAAGCCATGGCGCATTTCGCCCAAGTTAAAAATCATAGTAAACCCGATAACACCGCGCAAGGGTTGGTTTGTCCAGATGCTTGAAGATATGCTGGGGGTTTCTTTCACTCCGGAGCAGGCGAAGAAGATTTTCAGAGAGATTCTTCAATACAGAGACAAACTTTCAAGGGAAAAGGGAAAAGAAGTGAAAATTTCCGATGCTGCGCGCGAGTGGTACAACAAGCGCTTTTTACCTGCAAAACTTATCTTCTCCAAGTATTTTCCCGGCGAGAATCCCGTGAAAATATACGTGGAAATTCTTGACCACAAATGGTTCCTCAGCGAGAAGGCGGGAAAAGACGTAGGAATAGAGGAAGCGGCGAGGAGTTATTCGGAGAAATTCGGAAAAGGAAAACCCGAATCCCTTTGGAGAAATATAGTGAAAACTTTTTCGGAGATCTTCGGAGGAAAATGAACTTAAAAGAAAAAGTTGCGGAGTTTATAGATAAATACGGCCTTATAAAAGAAGGAGAAAGGGTTCTTGCGGGAGTTTCAGGCGGGCCGGATTCCGTTTTTATGACTGTTATCCTGAATGAGATCGGGAAGGAAAAGGGGTTTGATATTGGAATCGCCGTTTTTGACCACAAAATTCGCCCGGAATCGAAAAAGGAAGCGGACTTTGTGGAAAAGATTGCGTTGAAATTGGGCTTGCCGTTTTTCCGTGGGGAAGAAGACGTGAAATCTTATGCGGAAAGGAAAGGGGTTTCCCTCGAAGAGGCGGCGCGGGAAAAGAGGCTTGAATTCCTTATGAAGGTTTCCGGGCAAAACGGTTTTGACAAAATTGCGCTTGCCCATAACAAGGACGACTTTGCGGAAACCGTGCTTTATCATATCGCAAAAGGAAGCGGGTTGAGCGGGCTTACGGGAATAAGGCCGAAAAGTTTCGGGAAAATCATTCATCCGATTCTCTGCATAGAAAGAAAAGAAATCGAGCGGTATCTTATAGAGCGTAAAATTCCTTTTCAGACGGATAAAACCAATTTTCTTTTGGATTATTCGCGCAACAGGATAAGGCACCAGATTATTCCGCTTTTAACCTCGATAAACCCTTCGTTCAAGGAAAATATTTTCAATATGTCGGAAATCATTGCGGAAGAAGACAGGTTTTTGGAAGAACTCTCTTTTAAGGATGCGGAGACGATAAAAGACGAAAAAGGCTTTTCCCTGAAACTTTTCCTCTCACTTCCCCTTTTTGAGCAAAGAAGGATAATAAAGCGCCTGTTCGGGGAAAATGCAAGTTTCGAAAGAACGGAAAGAATTTTGCGGTTTTTGAAGGATGCAAGCAAACGTAAAGAGAATTTTTACGGAAACCTTTTCATATTGAAAAAAGGCGGAAGGTTCTTTCTCGAAGAACGAAAGGAGGTGAAATTCACGACGGAGTCTGTTTACAGGGTAAAAATTCCGGGGGAAACGGAAATTCCGGAGGCGGGATGCGTGTTGTCTGCGCGGATTTCCGACGAATTTTCTTCGCACGGTTTGGGGAAATTCAAAGCCGCCTTTGATTTCGACGCGCTTCGTTTTCCCCTCTTCGTAAGATTCAGAAGGGCGGGAGACAGAATTCTTACCGAAGCGGGAACAAAGAAACTGCAAGACCTTTTCACGGATGCCAAAATCCCCGAAGAACAAAGGGCGTACGCTCCGATTCTTACGGACGCAGAGGACAATATCCTTTGGGTTATCGGAGTGAGAAGGAGCAGAATTGCAAAGGTTTCTTCCGATACAAACAAAATTCTCGTCTTCGAGGTGAGTTTTAAGAAAAATTAATTTATGCTATAATCTTACCTATGAAAGAAGATATTAAGGAAATACTTTTTTCTGAAGAAGAAATTAAAAACCGCGTAAAAATTGTCGGAAAGAAAATAAGCGAAGATTACAAGGGAAAATTCCCCCTCCTCGTTTGTATTTTGAGGGGGGCGTTTATGTTTCTTGCCGATCTTGTAAGGGAGATAGAAATCCCGATGTCCGTGGATTTTATGGCTATTTCGAGTTACGGCGGAAGAACGGAGTCCACGGGGCAGGTCAAAATTTTGAAAGACCTTGACACCCCCATCAAGGGCAGGCACGTGTTAATCGTGGAAGACATAGTGGATACGGGGCTTACTATGGATGCGGTAACGAGGCTTCTCGGAACAAGGAAGCCGGCGAGTTTGAAAATTGCAACTCTTTTAGACAAGGTTGAGAGGAGAAAAATCCCCGTGAAAGTCGATTATTACGGTTTCAGGGTACCTAACGAATTTGTCGTGGGGTACGGTTTGGATTACGAAGAGAAATACAGAAATTTACCCTTTATAGGAATATTAAAAGAAGAAATTTATAAAGGAAAGGAGTAGTGTTGCTTAAAAATGGCTAACAATAGAAAAAGCGGTCCCGACAAACAATTTCTCATACGGGAGATTGTGGCTTGGGTTATTTTGATAGGAATGCTTTTTGCCGTGGGAAGAATGTTCAATATCGGAGGAAACGCACCGAGAACGGTTCCTTATTCACAGTTCCTTCAAGAGGCGGAGAGCGGTCAATTTACGAAAGTGGAAATAAAATCAAACGATGGAAATCCTACACTTGTGATTGGAACATTGAAAAACGGCGGAAAAATTCAGGCATATACGATAAACGATATATCGGATCTTAAAAATGTCTTAAATGAAAAAGGGGTAACTTACGAAGTTGCCCGTTCGAGTAGCACGTTCTGGATGATATTCTGGAATATCGTGCCTTGGGTTGTGATTCTCGGCATTTGGTGGTTTGTTATGCAGAAAATGATGCAGGGTGGTGCCGGAGGCGGCGGCCAGGCATTTAACTTCGGAAGAAGCAAGGCAAAACTCTTCCTTGATAACAAACCGAAAGTTACGTTTAAGGATGTTGCAGGCGCCGAAGAGGTAAAAGAAGAAGTTCAGGAAATAATCGAATTTTTGAAAAATCCGCGCAAATTCACAAAATACGGGGCGAAAATTCCGAAAGGCGTCCTCCTCGTAGGCCCTCCCGGTTGCGGTAAAACGCTTATTGCACGTGCAATCGCAGGCGAAGCGGGTGTTCCGTTTTTCTCCGTTTCCGGCTCGGAATTTGTCGAGATGTTCGTAGGTGTGGGCGCTTCGAGGGTAAGAGACTTATTCAATCAGGCGAGGACTTATGCGCCGTGCATCGTGTTCATCGACGAAATTGATGCGGTGGGAAGATACAGAGGTGCAGGCATAGGTGGAGGGCACGACGAAAGAGAACAGACGTTAAACCAGCTCCTTACGGAAATGGACGGTTTTGACCCTCATACCGGAATTATTGTTGTTGCCGCGACGAACAGGCCGGATATTTTGGACCCTGCGCTTTTGAGGCCCGGAAGATTTGACAGAAGAATTGTGGTGGGCCTTCCGGATACCATTGAACGGGAGCAGATTCTGAAAATCCATGCGCGAAACAAACCGCTTGCGGATGACGTTGACCTTCATGCAATTGCACAGCAAACGGCCGGATTCAGCGGTGCGGATTTGGAAAACTTGTTGAACGAAGCGGCATTACTTGCCGTAAGGAAGCAGAAAGAAAAAATCACTCAGCAGGAAATAGAGGAAGCAATTGATAAGGTAATCGCAGGGCCCGAAAAAAAGTCCCTCGTCCTTTCCGATGAGGAAAAATGGGCGGTTGCGCTTCACGAAACGGGGCATGCCGTTGTTGCGACTGCGCTTCCTTCAGGGGATATTGTCCACAGGATTTCCATTGTTTCCAGAGGAATGGCGCTCGGGTACAATTTGCAACTTCCCGCACGGGATAAGTATTTGCAGAAAAAGAGCGAACTTATGAATAAAATTT
>JAGHAO010000179.1 GCA_021161495.1 Caldisericaceae bacterium
CTATATAACGAATGTTCCTTATGTAATTTTCGTTTGAAATCATAACTTCTTTCAACTGTTCTTTGTTCATATATCCTCCTTACAAGGACAAAATACCATAAAATTATCCTTTTGTCAAGGATAAATATAAAGCATCTTCCCTATCAAGAAATTTTCTCCGGAAAACAATGCCTACTACTTTGGTGGAACCCCGAGTAAAGATACCTCAGGGTGGCAGGAAGGCGGTCATTCCGGTGGAATGAACGAAGTGAATGATGAAGAATCTTGTATTTTGAATTTTATTTGTCATTCCGAATCATGTCCTAAACTTGTTTCAACACCTCGTATTTTCGTCATTCCGGACTTGATCCGGAATCTCGTATTTCTTCGCTTTTAGGGTGCACTTTGATAAAGGAACAAAAAAACGAGACCCTGAATAAAAACACTTCAGGGTGACGAGGCAAGGGGCATTTCAGGGTGACGAAAGAAAGAATAAGAGTTTTGAGGGAAATGTGTTCCCTCGATTTAAGGCCCTGAGTAAAAACATCTCAGGACGATAAAGAAAGATAATGCAGATATTTAACACAATTAATTCGACATTGCCTTATATTTCATTGCAACTTTTTGAAAATAATGTTAAAATTTAACAAAAACAAAGGAGGTGAGAATATGAACGGTAATTTGCCTACCGGTAATCTTCCGCTTAACGGACTCAACATTGCGGGAGCTGCAGGAGCTTATGGAATCGTGCTTGTGCTTCTGCTCGTATTTGCAATTGCAACCGCAGTTGTTGCGGGTAAAAAGGGAAGAAACGCGTTCGGCTGGTTCTTCATAGGGCTTTTCACGGGAATTTTCGGCCTTGCTATCGCCCTTGCCATTCTTCCGAAAAAATATTACGTGGATGAATCGGAAGACTTTTAAATGAAAAGGGGTGGGAGAAATGAAAATTTTCATAGACACGGCGAATCTTGACGAGATAAAAGAAGCGCTGTCCTGGGGTATTGTTGACGGAATTACGACGAATCCTTCCCTGATAAAGAAGGCTGTCGATTACTTCAAAGGAAAGGGTAAAGAATTCTCCATGGAATCTTACATAAAGGAACTTCTCGCTGCCGCAGGAAGAGAAAGGCCTGTCAGCCTCGAAGTGATAGGAAACACGGAAGAAGAAATGTACAGGCAGGCAAAAACCCTTTTTGAAAAATTCAACGGTGTTGCGGGGAATGTGGTTATAAAGATTCCCGTGAATCCCGAAACAGAGGAAGGAGGGAAAAACGCTTTTGACGGTTTGAAGGTTATCAAAGCGCTTTCCGATGAGGGAATTCCCGTAAATGTCACCCTTATAATGACTCCCGTCCAGGCGCTCCTTGCGGCTAAGGCGGGCGCAAAATATGTCAGCCCGTTTGCGGGAAGAATCGACGATTACTTGAGAAGTTCCAAAAAAATCACATTTGAAAAGCACGACTATTTCCCCGCTGAAGGGCTTGTGTTAGGTGACGAGATCGTAAATGATAACGGAATTGTAAGCGGAGTGGATCTTGTGGGAAGCATAAGGGATATTTTCAATAATTACGATTTTGATACGGAAATTCTTGCCGCAAGCGTCCGGAACGCAAGGCAGGTGCGCGAACTTGCGGAAGTCGGCGCGGATGTTGCAACGATCCCGTTTGCCGTGCTCAAAGATATGATTTCGCATTACAAAACTCGCGAAGGGATGGTGAAATTTGCAAACGATACCGTACCGGAATACAGAGAAATTTTCGAATGATGCTTGACAAAAACCATACCCGTAATATGCTTTATCAGTAAAACCAATTTATGAAAGGAGAGGTTTATGGGAGAAATAAGCGAAAAAGAACTTCAATATTGGGAAAAGGTTGGCGATGTTGTAGACCAGCTTATTGACCTTATGATCAACTACAGACAGAGCGGGCATCCGGGAGGTTCGCGTTCCAAGCGGCATATTCTTATGACGCTTATGCTCTCCGGGGCGATGAAATGGGATATACGCGATCCCTTAAAAAGATTTTCAGACAGATTTATTCTTTCCGCAGGCCACACGATACCGCTTGTTTATGCGGCACTCGCCGCGCTGAACGGTGCAATGTGGAAAATGCACGAAGAAACGGGAGACCCGCGCTTTGCGTTGAAAAGGGATATCACTCTTCTTCCCGAAGATCTGTTAGGGTTCAGAAGAAGGGGCGGGCTTTCCGGGCACGCGGAATTTTCCGGAAAAACACTCTTCATTAAATTCAACACCGGCCCTTCCGGGCACGGCCCGACCGCTGCCGTGGGAGAAGCAATTGCTCTCAAGCGCGCGGGCGCAGGAAATGTTAAGGTAATTGCAGTCGAAGGAGACGCGGGGCTTACCCCCGGCGGTGTCCATGAAACGATGAACTCCGCATGGGCGCTCGGGCTCGACAACTTATTCTTCCTCATCGATTGGAACAATTTCGGGATAGACGACCACCCGCTGAAGCAAACCGTTTACGGAGGCCCTCAGGATTGGTTCTCCTGCCACGGATGGCGCGTTTTGGGAACGGAAAAAGGTTCCGATTACAAAGAAGTTTCAAAAGTTATTTCCGATCTGTTCGATCCGAATAAAGTTGAGAAATTCAAACCCAATGCAGGCTGGTTCAAAACGAGAAAAGGCAGAGGATACCTGAAATACGACAACAAGTCGCACGGTTCCCCGCACAAGATGAACTCAGAAATTTTCTGGGAAACAAAGAAACCGTTCCAGGAAAAATACGGAGTTGAATTTGTCGGATACGGAAAACCGGCACCCGAAACGGAAAAAGAAATTTACGAGCAGTTCAGGGCAAATATAGAAGTTGCGATGAGCGTTATCTATAACGATAAGGAACTTATGGAATATCTTGCGAACAAACTCGTCGAAATCGGAGATTCCGTTCCCGAAGAGATACCTTCTCTGAAAATTTCCGATAAAAGTGGGGAAAATCCCGTTTACGACCCGGTGATTACGGATTACAAAAATTATCCGAAAGAACTTTTCGCAGCACCCGGAACAAAGGCCGCAAACAGGGAAGCATACAGCAAATGGGGTGCGTGGGTCAACGCATACACGGCGAAGAAATACAACAGGCCTCTGTTTATCGCAATGTCCGCGGACCTCGCAGATTCCACGAAGATTTCCGGATTTGCAAAACCGTTCGGAGATTTCCCCGGATACGGTTGGTACGACAAAGAGAAAAACCCCGACGGCGTCCTTCTTCCTCAGGAGATTACCGAATTCGTAAACTCCGGAATTTCCGTCGGAATTGACGCAATAAACCTCGCAAAGGATCCTTACAAGGAATTTTTGGGATTCTATTCCACTTCTTCCACTTACGGTTCTTTTGCTTACCTTAAATACGGAATGATGAGACTTTATTCTCAGATGGCGCAGGACTGCCCGATAAAATTGGGAAAAACGATCTGGGTGGAAGGGCATTCGGGCCCTGAAACGGCAGACGATTCGAGAACGCATTTCGGAATTTACGCACCCGGCGTGAGGGATCTTTTCCCCGACGGAAAAGTGATCGACCTCATTCCCTGGGAGCACAACGAAGTGCCTGTCCTCCTGGGAAGAGCGCTTCAACTTGACATTCCGATCATCGCTCTTGTTCTCACCCGCCCGAAGATAGAAATCCCCGATAGGGAAGCGTTGGGGCTTGCATCTTACTTTGAGGCCGCGCACGGTGCGTATATCCTTAAAGATTTCGAACCGGATAAAGAAAAAATGGGCACCGTTATTGTGCAGGGGACGAGTTCCACTTTGAGCGTCGTTAAGATTATAGGCGAACTGAAAAAAGCGGGGCTCAACGTGAGGATTGTCGCCGCTCCGAGTTACGAACTGTTCAGGAGAGAGCCGGAAGAGTACAAAAACAAAGTCCTTCCGTGGAAAGAATTCCACGATTCGATGGTGATTACAAACGAGTCGATAAAACTTATGCACCACTGGATTGCAAACCCGATTGCAAAAGAGTATTCTCTCTCTTCCGACTGGGACAACAACTGGCGTTCGGGCGGAACTTTGGATGAGGTAATAGAAGAAGCGCACCTCGACCCGAAACACGTGTTCGAAGGAATAGAGCGTTTCGTAAAAGATCGCGAGAAACGCCTTTCCAAACTCAAAGAAATATTGTAAATTCTTACAGGGCGCCCCTTCGGGCGCCTTTTCCTCATATTTCACAATGCGGAGGCGAAAATGGAAAAATACATAGACGAGCATAAAGACGAACTTATCGAAATCGTTCGGGAAATACTCAAAATTAAAAGCGTGGAAGAAGAACCTCTTGAAGACGCACCGTTCGGAATCGGAGTGAAACTTGCGCTGGAATACGCACTTTCTCTCGGCGAAGAGATGGGGTTTAAAACAAAAAACATCGATAATTACGCAGGATACGTGGAATTCGGCGAAGGGAAAGAACTCGTAAGCATCTTGGGGCACCTCGACGTTGTTCCCGAAGGAAAAGGCTGGGATTACCCTCCTTACGGCGGAGTGATTGCGGACGGAAAGATTTTCGGGAGGGGTGCAACCGACGACAAAGGCCCTATGATGGCTGCGCTTTTCGGAATGTATGCGTTGAAAGAAAAAGGCGCAAAACTTTCGAAGCGCGTGAGAATCGTTTTCGGAACGAACGAAGAAACGGGCTGGAAAGGAATCACGTATTACAAACAGAAAGAAAAAGAACCTTTGATAGGCTTCACACCTGACGGAAATTTCCCCGTAATAAACAGGGAGAAAGGAATTCTCGACGTTACCTTGGGGAGGAAATTTTCCGCAAAAAACACTTCTTTGAAGTTAAAGGGCGGAGACAGGCCCAATATGGTTGCGGACCGCGCCGAAGCGGTGCTTTCTTCTACGGAAGGGGTTTCCGCCGAAAACGTGGAAATTTCCGGAAATACCGTTGTTGCAAAAGGAGTTTCCGCGCACGGAGCGCACCCCTGGGAAGGGAAAAATGCGATAACGCTCCTCTGCAAAGCGCTTGAAAACGCAAAACTTCCGGACGAAGTGAAAAACGTGGTGAAGTTCATAAACGAGTGCGTAGATTCCGATGTTTACGGCAAGAAATTGGGCATTGCAAACGAAGACGAACTTTCCGGAAAACTCACCGTGAACTTGGGAATTACGGAGATAAGCGAAGAGGAAGCGAAAATTGTTTTCAACATCAGGTACCCGATTTCCGACAACGCTGATAGAATTGTAAAAGAAATTTCGGAAAAGGCGGAAAAATACGGACTATCCGTTGTGAATACTCACAATAACGGGCCTCTTTTTGTCGATGAAAAAGAACCTGTCGTTCAGACGCTCCTCAAAGTTTACGAGAAAACAACGGGAGAAAAAGGATATACGCTCGCAATAGGCGGAGGGACGTATGCGCGCGCAATGGAAAAAGGCGTTGCGTTCGGGCCGGTTTTCCCGGGAATGAAGGCGGTGGAGCACCAGCCCAACGAATTCATTGCAATTGACCACCTCGTGAAACTTACAAAAATTTACGGAAGGGCAATCGAGGAACTTGCAAAATAAGATAGCGGTTAAAAATTTTTCGCTCAAACGGACACTCACCTGCGGGCAAACGTTCCGTGTGTTCAAGAAAAACGGAGTTTATATTTATCCTTACGGGAATTCCGTTCTTGTGATGAGGCAGGAAGGGGATTCCCTTTTTTACGAATCTTTCGGAGAAAAGTTGGGCGAGCGGGAAGTGAAAAATTTGCTCGGCTTAAATGACGACCCGGATTTCATAAACAAATATCTCAAAAAGAGAGTTCCCGATTTCTCCAAAGTGATTAACGAGACGCTCGGAATTAGAATAATGCGGCAGAACCCGTTTGAAACCGTAATTTCGTTTATGTTCTCCGTGCAGAGTGCGATTCCCCTCATTACGCGGAGGTTAAATGCGCTTTCCGAAATTGCAGGCGAAACGATGCAAACACCTTACGGAGAATTTTATTTATTCCCTGAAAGCAAAGACTTGCGGAAACTTACGGATTCCGAAATAAAAAGTTTGAAATTGGGCTTCAGGGAGAAGTGGTTCAGGGAATTCATAGAGCATTATGATGAAAAAGAAATTGAACAAATTGCACGCCTTCCGTTTGCGGAAAAAGAAAAAGAACTTTTGAAAATAAAAGGAGTGGGCATCAAAGTTGCGCACTGCATTATGCTCTTTTCTATGAACGAACTTTCCGCATTTCCCGTGGACGTGTGGATAAAAAGAGGAATGAAAACACTTTTCGGTGCGGACGGAAGCGTAAA
This sequence comes from Caldisericaceae bacterium, assembly GCA_021161495.1. GTDB lineage: Bacteria > Caldisericota > Caldisericia > Caldisericales > Caldisericaceae > AUK232. Next base: position 6,236 of record JAGHAO010000179.1, read on the forward strand.
GAAAATCACGCAGTTGGGAAGAGAACTTTTCGGAGATTTTGCCGGATACGCGCAGGAATACATTTACTATTACATAAGGAATGGTGCCGAAGGAGGGACTTGAACCCTCACGGGGCTCTGAACCCCTGCGGATTTTGAGTCCGCCGCGTCTGCCAATTCCGCCACTTCGGCATCAGTCATATTATACGGAACAATTTTTCCTCGTCAAGTTCCGAAATATCCCTTCGTCGGTTTCTCATTCCCGGCGTTTTTTTAGCATTCGGCCTTCTTCCCTTCACCACTTTTGGCTGAAAGATTTATAATCTGCGCTCAATTCAGAAATCTACTTTTACGTAATTTTATTCAAAATCTTAAATCGAGGGGACACATTTCCCTCGAAACTACTATTGAAAGATGAGATCCTGAAACAAGTGCTCGCCTTCGGCGAGGAAAAGAGTGCAGGATGACAAAAGAGAGATTCTTCCGTCGTCCTGAGATATGCCTCTTTTTGTCACCCTGAGATGTTTTTACTCAGGGTCTCGTTTTTAATTCCTTTATCGAAGTGCACTCCGAAAGCGAAGAAATACAAGATTCCGGATTAAGTCCGGAATGACGAAAATACGAGGTACTGA
>JAGHAO010000023.1 GCA_021161495.1 Caldisericaceae bacterium
TCTTATCCCAATTCCCTTTCCAAAGATCCGACTTTACCTCTTCCTCGGAGCTCACCGACCAGTGTATGTTATCAAAAGGATTTCTTATCAAGACTCCCCCGTATACCGGGAGCGCAAGAGTGTTTTTATCTTTTTCACCATTTATCGGCTCTACGTGAAAATATGGAAAATCCAAATACCAAATTGAATACTCCTTACTGTAATTCTCCGTTGAAATTTTCCAGTAAGACATCGAGGATTCGTTCGGTAAATCTACGGTTACGGTTATTTTTCCGTATTTCTTGCTCAGCCACACAAGTTTCAATTCTTTCTCAAAATCCGTATTTTTAACGGAACGAGTCCTTTTCCACAAAGAGTCGGAGGATGTAAGAGTCAAAAATTCTTTTTCGCCGTTCTTTCCTGTGCGGACAACAACCAATTTCCAGACGAAAGAGAAAGAAGATTCTATTTTTCTGTGGTTAATTTCATCGGTAACTTCTCGGAGCGCAAAACATTTATCCGAGAATTTGAGAGAGATTTTACCGTTCCCCAAAACAAAGTAGGTGTTTGCTTTTATAAAGGCTTTCATTCCGATAAATGCGGTTGTGCAGATGACCGGCACAATAATTAGGATTATTACTAAAACCTTTTTTGCCTTAGAAAAAGCCATTTCATTCACCCGTTTCAATTTTATCCGCTTTTATAATTTTGTCAATTTAACAATTCCAAATAAAGCGTTAAAATTCTCGAAAGTTCTTATTGACGAAAATACGATTTTTAGCAACTTTTCCGTATATTATGTAATTATACATCAGGTTTTTTCGAACAAAAATACAAGGGAATATTAAAGAATTGATCAGATCGGGGTTTTCGTATTTTAACATTTTCCTTCCGGGCTATCTATCAGTTCGATTCGAATTACTTTCTGTTTATTTTTGTTACATAAATCCTTTTTCTTGATGATCTCTGAATGGGCTTTTACTAATTGGCAGAATTTCATACAAAATTATGAGATAATTCGGCAACTTGATTTATTTTATATAATCCTTAAAATTATTCCGTATGAGAAAAATTTTCGGAACAGACGGTGCGAGAGGCATCGCAAACAAGGAACTTACTGTTGAAGTTGCGGTCAAGATCGGGAGGGCCGTGGCGTCATTGTTCAAAAACAAAGGAACAATCCTGATCGGAGAAGATACGAGAATATCCTCCCCTATGCTGAGAAACGCGGTCTCCGCCGGTATTGCAAGCTATGGAGTTAACGTGGTAACGGCAGGCATTGTTCCCACGCCGGCGATTTCCCTGCTTACGTTTAAAAAGGGGTTTGACGCAGGCGTTATGATTTCCGCATCTCACAACCCGATTGAATACAACGGCATAAAACCGTTTGACAGGTTCGGGTTCAAACTGAGTGATGAAACGGAAATCGAAATAGAAAAACTTGTGGAAAACTTTGACAAAACCCTTCCCGAAGGAGACAAAGTCGGAACGGTTTCACACGATAATTCGCTTTCCGATTTTTATATAGAACATCTCACAAGCCGTTTTCCTCTGAATCTTTCAAAACTTAAAATAGCGGTTGACACAGCGTTCGGGGCAACATACAGGACAACTCCGGAAACTTTAAAAAAATTGAATGCGAATCTCTTTTTGTTCGGCACCGAGCCCGACGGAACGAGAATAAACGTGAATTGCGGTTCCACGCATATGGAAACGATTACGAGGTTTGCCTCGGAGCGCGGAGCGGATGTGGGAATTGCGCATGACGGAGACGGTGATAGGGTTCTTTTTGTTGACGAAAAAGGGAAACTTGTTGACGGAGACGAAACGATGCTTATAATCGCACGATATTTAAAGGAAAAAGGAAAATTGAAAAACAACACGGTTGTCGGAACAGTGATGAGCAATATGGGTGTTGTAAAGGCGTTTGAGGAAAGCGGGATAAAGTTTGTCAGGGCACCCGTGGGCGACAGGTACGTTTTAAGAGAAATGCTCAAATACGATGCGGTAATCGGCGGTGAGCAGTCAGGCCATATAATTTTCCTCGAAGAAAGTAAAACGGGGGACGGCCTCATAACCGCTCTGATGCTTCTGCGCGTCCTCACGGAAAAAGGCGTACCTTTGAGCAAACTTCACGAGGGCGTAGAGCATTACCCTCAAATCTTGGAAAACGTGCCAGTTAAAGACAAAACGATTATTCAAAAGGAAAGCATAAAGGATTTTATCGAAAAAGAGAAAAAACGCCTCGGAGAAAGGGGCAGGATTCTTGTCCGGCCTTCCGGCACGGAACCTCTCATTCGAATAATGGTCGAGGGAATTGACCCCGATGAAATAAGAGAGGTTGCATTCAGAATAAGAAAAAAAATAGAGGGGGAAATGTAAAATGTGCGGAATTGTAGGCTATATAGGAGACAAAGAGGCACTTCCCGTGCTTATAGACGGGCTGAAGCATCTTGAGTACAGAGGTTATGATTCTGCGGGCGTAGCAATTTTGGGAGAGGACCTCAAAATTGTAAAAACACGGGGAAGGATAAAAGACCTCGAAGCCAAATTGAAAAATTCGAACTTAAAAGGAAAAATCGGAATCGGGCATACGAGGTGGGCAACACACGGCGCGCCGAATGACGAAAATGCGCATCCTCATTTCAGCGAAAGCAAAAATATTGTGATTGTCCATAACGGAATCATCGAAAATTACCTCGAACTCAAAAAAATGCTGATAAACGAGGGGCACACGTTCCGCTCCGAAACGGATACGGAAGTGATCGCATATCTCATTGAAAGTTTCTACGACGGAGACCTTCTGCTTGCCGTGAAAAAAGCGGTGAATATGCTGGAAGGCTCGTTTGCATTGGGAGTTATGAGCAAAGACGAAAAAGACAGATTTATAGCGGTGAGGAAAGACAGTCCTCTTGTAGTGGGGCTCGGAAAAGGAGAAAATTTTATCGCTTCCGACATACCCGCACTTCTTTCCTATACGAGAAACATTATAATACTTGAAAACGGGGACATTGCCGAGATAAGAAAAGACAAAGTGAATTTGTTTGATTTGTCTCTTAATCCCGTAAAGCGAGATGTCCAGAAAATCACGTGGAGTGTCGACGACGCAAAAAAAGGCGGTTTCAAACACTATATGCTGAAAGAAATTTTCGAAGAGCCGCAGGTAATACGTGAAGCAATGCGCGGAAGAGTGAAAGACGGAAAAATTGAAGTGCCGGAACTCAACTTCGCAAAGAAATTTCTGAACGAGATAAACAAAATATATTTTGTCGCTTGCGGAACTGCGTACCATGCAGGTGTTGTGGGAAAATACCTCGCGGAAAACTTTTTGAGGATAACGGCGGAGGCGGAAGTTGCTTCGGAATTCAGGTACAGGGATCCCGTGATCGACAAAAAAACTCTTGTTTTCGTGATAAGCCAGTCCGGAGAAACCGCGGACACGCTTGCCGCATTGAGGCTTGCAAAGTCAAAGGGTGCCAAAACGATAGGCATAGTGAATGTCGTGGGAAGTTCGGCCGCAAGGGAAGTGGACAGCGTTGTATACATAAATGCGGGGCCCGAAATTGCCGTCGCCTCGACAAAGGCGTACGTTGCCCAAGTTGAGGTAATTGCACTTAGCATTTTATATCTCGCAAAACTTTCGGATAAACTTACGGAAAAAGAGGAGCGTTTATTTGCGTCCGCATTCGAAGGCCTTCCGGAAAAGGCGGAGAAAATACTGAAACAGAGCGACTCCGTCGCAGAGTTTGCCGCAACGACAAAAACAATCGAAGAAACCTTTTACATAGGAAGGAATCTCGACTATGCACTGTCTCTCGAAGGTGCATTAAAACTAAAAGAAATATCGTACGTTCATGCGGAAGGATACCCTGCCGGAGAATTGAAACACGGCCCGCTTGCCCTCGTAACCCCTAAATCCCTTGTCATTGCAATCGACACGTATTCACCGCTCAGAGAAAAAACGTTAAGCAACATAAAAGAAGTAAAGGCAAGGGGCGGAAAGGTGCTGGCCGTTGCAAGCGAAGGGTATCAAAAAATAGAAGAAGTCGCGGACAAAGTGTTCTATGTCCCGAAGGTTGCAGACGAACTTTCACCTGTAATTTCCGTAATTCCTCTGCAACTTCTCGCATATTACGTTGCGGAATCCAGAGGGCTTGACATTGACAAACCGCGAAATCTTGCAAAATCGGTTACCGTTGAGTAAAATATATACACAATTCAAAAATGCGGAGGTAGGTTATGAAAGAGGTTGCCGTCGGGAAGAAGGATATTCTTCTTTACAGCGGTTTTATCCCAAAGGAGGATTTGGGCGTTCTCAAAGATTTTTCCAAAAAATTGAAAGGCAAACGTATTGCGTTTGTGAATTCCACCGCTTTCGGCGGCGGGGTGGCTGAGCTTTTTCATTCCATTGTCCCTTTGAGCCGTTCGATGGACGTTGATTTGCACTGGTTCGTTATGGAAGGCGATCCGAAATTCTTCGCCATCACCAAAAAGATGCACAATATGTTGCAGGGGAAAGATGGAGAAATAACAAAGGAAGAATTCAATTATTACCTTGAGACAAACAGGAAAAACGCCGAAGAAATGCGGGGAGATTTTGACATAATCGTGATACACGACCCGCAACCTATGGCGATCCCGTTTTTTATGAAGCAAAAGTCCGGCCGATTCATATGGCGTTGCCATATAGACACTTCCGTTCCCAACGAGCAGGCAAAAGAAATCATAAAAAGATTTTTGCCTCTTTACGACGAGGCAATTTTCAGTATGGACGCGTTTGCATACGGTTTGAGCGCACCCAATTACAGGATTATTTACCCTTCCATTGACCCGCTTTCTCCCAAAAACGTCGATATGACACCTTCGGAAGTGAAAGAGATCGTCGAAAAATTCGGAGTGGATATTAAAAAACCGATCATTGTCCAGATTTCACGATTCGACCCGTGGAAAGACCCGCTCGGAGTGATCGACGTTTACAGGGAATTGAAAAAGAAA
>JAGHAO010000054.1 GCA_021161495.1 Caldisericaceae bacterium
TCAAAACGCGTTATCTTATAAACAGAACGGCCGTAAAACTTAAAAAACCTCTTTTTATAGGTGCGGTAGGAAGATTCACCGGGCAGGTGACGGATGTTATGCCGTATGAAACTCCTTGTTATAACTGTATTTTTCCGGAAAAAGACGAGGAAACCCTGCGCAAACTCACCGAGCGAAACAGAGAAAACGGTGTCTTTACTCCGCTTGTAGGGATCGTCGGAATACTCGTTGCAAATGAAGTTATAAAATTTTTCATAGGAATCGGAGAGAATTTTTTCGGAAAACTTCTTGTGTATGATGCCCTTAACAACGATTTTTCCGTCATACCTATTAGAAAAAACCCGGATTGTAAAGTTTGTGGCGTAAGCAACGAATGAATTTTATAAATGCCTTGTATTCACCTATTTTACTTACGTATCCCGATTTACGTTACATAATCATACTTTTTGACATAAAAAATGCGGAAAACTTGCATCTTTAAAAATCTTATTGCTTTTTGCCGGAAGAAGTGCGTAAATGCTCAAATATGCGAAATTTTATTCGGGGGTATATTTACACCAAAATCATCGATTTTACCTCGTAAAATGCAAATAAATGCTATGTTTTTTGTTAGTGTTTATCAGGGTTTCTTAGGAGTGGCACGAAAGAATGCGGGTTTTTCGAATTATGAATTTGAATGTAATAATTGAAGGAACCCTCTATTTAAGCCAAAATACTTTTTCCGATTTTCAAAAGGCAAAAGTGAAATTTCAAAAAACACCCCGCGAACCGCATAACTTCGTAGAAACTCAATATTAATCACATCTTCTTATCCAAACTGTCCGCTTAGTACCAGATACTGTGATAAAGTCAATACCCCGTAGAGAGATTTTTATAGTTTTTCTCAATTAATCTTCATCTATTATCTGTCCCTTATTATGCTGTTTTTCCTATTCTTTTCTCATTCTTTTTTGTTGCATCTTCGGTTTGTTTCCGTTTCTTTGTCTGTCCTTTGTTTCTTTGTTCTTCCGTCCGTTTTTTATCCGTATGCTTTATCAAATGATTGTTTGTAGTTTGTTTGCTTTTTACTTTACCATTTGTTTTTACCGTACCCTTCCTCACTTGTTTCAGAGTTCCTTCTTTTGCCTTTTCTTCCCGGATTGTTTGTTCTATTTCTTCTCTGCTTTCCGGATTAGTTTTATTTATCTTTACAGAGTGTTTCTCTGAGAAATTATTGCAAAAAGGAGTTTCGTTTTTATACACCGAATGGGCAATGAGAAGGAGTTTCTTCATTGAAGCAATGAGGGCAGCCTTCTTTGGTTTATGTTTTTCATTAACGAGCCTTTCATAGAATGATTTGATTACTTCGTTATGCTGTATTGCATTCATCGTAGGCATATACAGCATCTTTCTGATCATTTTATCACCGCTTTTGCTTATCCTTCTTTTTCCTCTTACGGATATTCCGGATTCCTTTCTCGTAGGGTCCAATCCCGTAAGTGCGGTTATCTCCGCTCTGTTTGTATCCGGATATTTGAGGAACAGGGATATTAGTGCAACTGCGGATGCTCTTCCTATGCCGGGTATCGATAGCAAATATTCATACTTCTTTTTAAGATTACCGTTTGACTTTATCAGTTTCTCCGCTTTGCTTATGATCTTTTCCTGAATGTCCTTGTATCTTTTCACTTCTTTTTCAAACAAAGAAAATAGCATTCTATCTGACTGTTCAATATCCGTATATTCTAACATTTCAACGTAATTCGATACGGATATCCTCATCTTTATTACAAACCAATACATCGAAAGGTAAGAAGAAAGGGTGTTTGATATGTTATCATCGGAAGGCACTTTCAATTCGTCTTTGTTTATTAATACGTTGAACGCATAGAGCATCTTTGCATCTATTTTATCCGTCTTTGACCTGTGGCCTATCACCTTTGCAAAGTTGGATGTCTTTTTGGGATTAACAATGTATGCCTTTATCCTGTTATCTATGCAGAATTCCTTTAAGTAATTCGAATATATTCCCGTAGGTTCGAAGATAACATAGAAATTATCTTCTTCGGATTGATTCTTATTGGGATCTTCGGTTTCATTGCTTTTGCCATACTTTCCGTTTCCTGCATTCTTCTCATTTCCGCTATACCCTCTTTTTCTTATGGTTTTCTCTTCCTCCGCACTTTCCTTTATTCTTCCATTCCTACTTCCATTCCTGCTTCCCTTCATCTTCATTCTTCCATTTTCTCTTTCCTCTGTGCCTTTCTTTTCTTTTGCTTTGCCCTTGCATTTGTTTTTGTTCGCAATGTTGTTGCTTTTGTGTTTGTCCTTACTTTTGCTCTTACTTTCGTTTACAGCGTTGTTGCTTTTGTGTCTGCCTTTATCTTTGCTCTTAGCATACAATTGTTTTTCAATGTATGCTTTCAACTCTTTTAAACCCCTTTCGTTCTTTACCGTAAAGGAGCGTTTACCGTCAAAAACATTTAATACTTGTTTTGATACGTCAATTGCTATACAATTATCATAGGAAACCTCCCTGATATTTTTGTTTAGGAATAACGAAAAGGTTAAGGGAGTGTTTGTAATGGGCCTATCCCTTCCTGAACTTAACCTCGTAACAATTCAAGCTAACAGGTTACATCCGTTGTACCTGTTGCTTATGATACTGTCCAAGTTTAAGGAAGGGAGGCTCATCTGGTACACAAGCTGGTTATACGTATCGAACCGCTTCGGTACCAAGCAGCCAAACCCTTCTCTTTTCACTAAAACTTCCCTTGCTTTTCCGTGCATTCCTTTTTCCTCTATGCATACCGGATATGATGAACCTGCAATATGCACGGAGCAATTATACTGCAAGTCCAAACACCCGTAAAGTAAATATGCATAAAGGGTAAGTCATACTTACGTATATATTATACGAGGTACCAGGAGGACA
>JAGHAO010000139.1 GCA_021161495.1 Caldisericaceae bacterium
CGCTTATGTTCTCGGAGAATACTCTCACCGCAACCGCTGTTTATCCTGAAATAGGGGAAGGCAGAGAAAAATTGAATTTCGAAGGCAAAGCGGAAATTTCCATTGTGTTTTACGGGGAAAAACTCATTGAGGGTATATCGCATATTGGTTCGGATACGGTTGAAATTTATATGAACGGCCCTCTTCATCCCGTAAAAATTAAGGGAAAAGACGACGATACGTTTATGTACGTTGTAATGCCCCAGCGGCCTTCTTAAATGAAGATAAACATTCTTGAAATAGAGAATTTCAGGAAATTCGAAAAATCATCTTTTCGCTTCGGGGACTCGTTTAATATAATAAACGGCAAGAACGGCGCAGGGAAAACGACGCTCCTCGAAGCGATTTACCTTTTATCCACAGGCAAGTCGTTTATCACAAACCATATAAATAACTGCATAAAATTCGGCGCGGATTATGCGTTTGTTTCCGCTAAGTTTGAGACAAAAAACGGGACAAACGAAATTAAATTTATGTTCGGCAAAAACGGGAAGGAAGTGCGTTTCAACGGAAAGAGGTTGAGAAGTTTTTCTCAATTTGTGGGCACGCTTCCCGCTGTTTTTATGAATTACAAACTCTCGCTTCTCATAAAGGGAGGGCCCGAACAGAGACGCGCATTTTTGAACCATCTTTTGATTTTTACGGACAGGGAATATTATAAAACCCTTATGAAATATTACGTATTGCTGAAGGAAAGGAACAATCTTTTGAAAAACGGCGCGGATGCTGCGCTTCTTTCGGTTTACAACGACGAAATTATTCGATCCGGAACGGAGATTCAAAAAAAGAGGGCGGAAATTATAAAAAAAATTTCATTGCTTACGAAGGAAATGATGAATTTCATCACAGGCGAAATGTATGTCGTTGAAATGGAGTATATAAAATCCGACGTGGAAAAACTGAGTTTGAGCGAGACCCTCGAAAAAGAAATTTTAAGGAAACGCACTTTATTCGGGCCGCACCTCGACGACATAAAAATACTCTTGAATAACGTTCCCGCGAGGGAATTTTCTTCTCTCGGGGAGGCGTACAGCCTTGCCTTCTCGATGCGCTTTGCGGAAAGCAAAATAATTGAGGAAGAAAGAGGGGAACCGCCCGTGGTCCTTTTGGACGATTTCTTTTCCGACCTTGACGAATTCCACAGAAAGAATATTCTTTCCCTTACGAAAAGCAGGCAGACACTCCTCACAACGTTAAATCTTTCACTTGTTCCGGAAGAAATCATAAAAGAAACAAAGGTAATTGTGCTTAGATAATGGATAAGATAGGGAAGATTTTGGACTCCGTCCTCACGAAGAGGAATTTTTACATAAAAATCAGAGGAAACCTCGCACTGTTCAAGTGGGATAAAATAGTCGGAGAAAAACTTGCGAAATTTACAACTCCTTTGTATTACAAAGAAGGCGTTTTATACGTGGGAGTTGTAAGTTCTCTCTTTATGAGGGAACTCACACTTATGAAAGATGTGATATTGGAGAAAGTGCAAAAGGAAGTGGGCAAATCACCGGTTCACGATTTGAAATTCAGAGTAATCGAAAAACCCGTGAAAAGAAAGGTGAATTACGTTCCGGAAACAAAAGAGGAAGACTTCTCCGAAATAAAACTCACTCCGTCCGATTTGGAATGGGTGGAAAATCTCGTAAAAAAACTCAAAGCGGACGAAAATGCAAAGAAAAAATACGCAGAACTCTTGATTCTTTATAAAAAGAATGAAAAACTCAGAGAAAAATTGGGATACAAGCGATGCAAAAAGTGCGGAGTGCTTTTTAAGGGAAAAGGCGATTTGTGCCCTGTTTGCAAAGCAACGGATAAACGCAGTTGACGATTCAAGATTTTACTTTAAACAGAATTACTTACCGATTGTCTGCGGTTGTTTAATAAATGCTTAAATACGATTTTAATTAATTTTGTCGTTATTCTTTTTACAGGGACGCATTCTCTCAAATCTTGTTTTAGGATTGTTTCAGAGTCTTGTCTTTCCGGCATCACTCTACATTCCTTTCCTCGCCGAAGGCGAGCATTTATTTCAGGATCTCGTATTTCAATAGGAGTTTCGAGGGAAATGTGTTCCCTCGACGTTCAGACCCTGAATAAAGACATTTCAGGGTGACAGAGGCGGGGAATTTCAGGGTGGCAAGGGCAGGGACATCTTAGAGTGACGAAAAAGGAGACATTTTGGGACGACAAAAAAGCATCTCAAATTATCATTTGATAACAATAAACTCCTTACACAAAAATATCCTAAAAAGCGGTGAGACAATTCGATGTTCCTCTTCCGAATATTAAAGAAAAATGGGTGACATAGTTATGTGGATAGTGTTTTTTGATGAGAAAGACAATACCGCTGCAATTAACATAAAAGCACTGCTTGCGGATATGAAAGAATTTTCATAAAAAGCAAATTTTAGAACGAAAGCATAACGAAGGTTAGTCTTCAAATTGCCAATCTTGACTATTATTATTAACTTCTTATACTTGTTAATATGTTTTATAACCATTGGAAAGGAGTGAAATTTAATGTTTAAAAGCCTGAAAAAAGTTACGGAAATTCCCCTTGAGGAAGAGGAAACGATTAAATATTGGAATGCGAAAGATATTTTCAAAAAGAGTTTGGATATAAGAAAAGGGAACAAAAGATACGTATTCTTCGAAGGGCCTCCCACGGCAAACGGGAAACCGGGAGTTCACCACGGCCTTTCCCGAATTTACAAGGATACCGTTTTAAGGTATAAATCCCTTACCGGGTATTACGTCCCGAGAAGGGGCGGATGGGATACGCAAGGCCTTCCCGTGGAAATCGAAGTGGAAAAAATGCTCGGTATCCACACGAAGAAAGAGATCGAAGAATACGGCGTGGAAAAGTTCAACAAACTCTGCAAAGAAAGCGTAATGAAATACGAAGAAGAGTGGAAAAGAATGACAGAGCGCATCGGCTTCTGGCTCGATATGGAACATGCGTATTTCACTTACGACAACAAATACCTCGAAACCGTCTGGTGGATCTTGAAGCAAATTTTCGATAAAGGTTTGCTGTATGAGGGGCACAAGGTCGTTCCTTACTGCCCGAGGTGCGGAACAACGCTTTCTTCACACGAAGTTGCGCAGGGGTATAAAAAAGTAAAAGACCCTTCAGTTTACGTAAAATTCAAAGTGAAAGACGAAAAATTCCCTAACACGTATCTCCTCGTGTGGACGACGACTCCCTGGACGCTTCCTTCCAACACGGGCGTTGCGATTAACCCGAATTTCACATATATCCTTGCGGAAAAAGACGGAGAGAAACTGATCCTTGCGGAAAACAGGGCAAAAGCGGTTTTGGGAGAAGATTACAAAGTGCTGAAAAAATTCCCCGCAAAGGAACTTGAAGGTGTGAAATACGAACCTCTTTACGATTTTGCAAACCTTTCGGAAGAAGAAAAAGAGAGGGGCTTCAAAGTTGTTTCCGCTGATTTCGTCACTGCGGACGACGGAACGGGCCTTGTCCATATGGCGCCTGCATTCGGTGAAGACGACTTGAATGTCGGCAAAAAATACGGGCTCCCGCTCGTGCAACTCGTGGATCCGGAAGGAAACCTCACCGCCGGCCCGTGGAAAGGGATGTTCGTCAAAAAGGCGGACCCGCTCATCATCGAAGATTTGAAGAAGAGAGGGATTTTATTCAAAAAAGAACTTTACGAACACGATTACCCGTTCTGCTGGAGATGCGGAACTCCGCTTCTTTACTATGCAAAAAAATCGTGGTTCATAAAAATTACGGACGTAAAGGATAAACTCATAGAAAACAACGAGACTGTGAAATGGTATCCCGAGCACATTAAGCACGGCAGGTTCGGAAAATGGCTCGAAAACATAAAAGATTGGGCGCTTTCAAGGGAGCGTTTTTGGGGAACCCCGCTCAACATCTGGGTGTGCAAGGAGTGCGGGCACAAGGAAGCGATAGGCAGCATAAAAGAATTAAGGGAAAAGGCGATTGAGGATGTTCCGGAAGATATCGAACTCCACAAGCCGTATGTGGACAACATCCGTTTGAGATGCCCCAAGTGCGGCGGAGTGATGGAAAGGGTGCCGGAAGTGATCGACGTGTGGTTCGATTCGGGCTCGATGCCTTATGCGCAGTGGCATTACCCCTTTGAAAACCAAAAGGAATTCGAAGAGAATTTCCCCGCGGATTTTATAACGGAAGGAATCGACCAGACGCGCGGGTGGTTCTATTCGCTTATGGCGGTATCCACGCTTGTGAAAGGCGTTTCTCCTTACAAATCCGTTATGTGCCTCGAACTCATTCTCGACGAAAAAGGCCAAAAGATGAGCAAATCCAAGGGCAATGTAATCGACCCGTGGACGATCTTGAACAAGCAAGGCGCCGATGCGTTTAGGTGGGCGATTTACACGTCTTCCCCTCCGTGGACTCCGAGAAGGTTCGGGCCGAACATCGTAAACGATTCACTGAAAAACTTTATTATACCTTTGAGAAATGTGTATTCGTTCTTTGCAATGTATTCCAACATTGACGGATTCGACCCGTTCAAGGCAAAATACGTCCCTGTGAATGAAAGAAGCGTTTTGGACAAATGGATTCTTTCGAAATTGGAAAAACTCAACAAAGACATTTTGGAAAAGATGGAAGAGTTTGAAATAACTTCGCTTACGAGGGAAATCCAAGACTTTGTTAGCGAACTTTCCAATTGGTACGTGAGGCGTTCCAGAAGAAGGTTCTGGAAGAGCGAAAATGACAAAGACAAAATGGCGGCGTATTTTACGCTTTACGAAGTTTTGAGAAAACTTTCGCTTCTGCTTGCACCTTACACGCCGTTCCTTGCGGAGACGCTTTATCAAAACCTCGTGAGAGGCATTGACAAAAACGCGAAGGAAAGCGTGCATCTCGAAGATTACCCGAAACCGAACGAGGAACTTATAGACGAAAAACTCATAAACGATATGGAACTTCTCATAAACGTCACCTCTATGGGAAGAGCGGCGAGGAAGAAGTCCAAAATAAGAGTCAGGCAGCCTCTTTCCGAACTCGTCGTTTACGTAAAGAACGAGGATGAAAAGAACGTGATTTTGAGAGATAAGGACGTAATCGAAGACGAACTGAACGTGAAAAACGTTGAAGTTACGGACGACGTTTCGAAATTCGGAACCGTTGTTTTAAAACCGAACTTGCCTGTTTTGGGGAGGACTTACGGAAAGAAACTCCCGCTCATCGCAAAAGCGTTGAACAATCCGGAGAAAGGCGAGGAGTTTGTTAGCAAGGGCAAAGTCACACTTGATATTGATGGCGAGAAAATAGAACTTTCGGGCAACGAAGTGTTTGTTGATGTGGAAGGAAACGGAAATTACATAGGTGTTGTGGATAAAGGGTATTTTGTGTTTTTAGACACCGCTCTTACGGACGAACTTATTATGGAAGGCACTGCGCGCGAGATTGTGCACGCAATCCAAAATATGAGGAAAGAAGCGGGGCTTGATATTGCGGACAGAATCGAACTTTCAATTTCTCCTCTCGATGGTGCCGTAAAAACTTTCGAAGAATACATTAAAAAAGAAACACTTGCAAACGTTTTGAGTGAACAGATTTCAGAGCCGCAAATCGAAAAAGAGTTAAAGGTTAACGAAAAAACATATAAAATAGCGCTTAAAAAGGCATAAATGAGAAAAAAGAAACTCACTCCGATAAGGATTGTGGTTTTAAGTTTTCTTGGGTTGATTATCATAGGCGGCGTCCTCCTGATGCTGCCCTTTTCAAGTACGAGCCACACGTTCACAAATCCGCTAACCGCGTTTTTCACTTCGACTTCCGCAGTTTGCGTTACGGGCCTTGTCGTTGTGGATACCGGAACGTTCTGGTCGGGTTGGGGAAAGCTCATCATAATCACGCTGATACAGTTCGGCGGATTGGGTTATATGACAATTGCCACGTTTTTCCTGCTTGCGTTTAACCGAAGGGTTTCTTTGGGGCACAGGTTCGCATTCAAGGAGGGGCTCAACGTTTCCGATCTTTCCGGTATTATGCGTTTCGCCAAAACGACGTTTGCGATTGTCACATTCTTCGAAGGGTCCGGTGCGATTGTGCTTACGCTGAGGTTCATGCGGGATTATCCGTTTTGGCGTGCGCTCGAAATGGGTGTGTTCCATTCCGTTTCCGCATTCTGCAACGCGGGTTTTGATATAATTGGCGGGTTCCGGAGTTTCACCGGATACGTGAACGACCTTACGGTGAACATCACCGTGATGATTTTGATCGTTATGGGGGGAATCGGTTTTTACGTCATCTGGCAGGTTGTAAATTCCGTAATCTCTTTCGGAAAGAAAAGGAAAAAGAAGCCGTCGCTCCACCTTAAAATCGTCTTGCGCACAACGGGGTGGCTCATCCTCATAGGGACAGCACTCTTTTTGTTGCTCGAATGGAGAAATCCCTCTTCGATAGGAAATTTACCGGTAAGGGGAAAAATCCTCGCCGCGCTCTTCCAGGCAATTACACCGAGGACTGCGGGGTTTAACACGGTTGCAATGTCGGGTTTGCACCAAGCAACTCTGTTCATACTTATGATTTTGATGTTTATAGGAGGCTCTCCCGGAGGAACGGCGGGCGGAATCAAAACAACCACGTTCGTAATATTTGTTGTTTCTACGCTCAAAGCGATAAAGGGGCATAAGAAAGTCGTGATTATGGGAAGAACGATCGATGACGATATTGTTTCACGCGCCGTGTTTGTCGTGGGTTTTGCCCTGTTTGTTATTATTGTTTCGGCAATTATTATTTTAACCGTGGAAAACGATAAATTCACTTTTTTGCAAGTGCTGTTCGAAGTGTTCTCCGCATTCGGCACTGTAGGTCTTTCCACGGGCATAACGCCGCATCTTTCCGATATTTCAAGAATCGTAATTATCGTTACAATGTTTGTGGGAAGAGTCGGGCCTTTGAGTTTGATTCTCAGTATGGTCGGGATGAAAAAACTTCCCAAAGTGGAATATCCGGAAGAAAAGGTGGCGATAGGTTAAGGAGGTATTATGAAAAAACAATTCGGAGTTATAGGATTAGGGAAATTCGGCGCTGCCGTTGCAAGGCATCTGGAAGAATTAGGGTACCCGGTCCTTGCGATAGACAAGGAAATGAGCCTTGTCGATGAAATAAAAGACAACGTGAGTTTTGCGGAGGTTGTCGAAGCGACGGATCCGGAAGCGCTTGCAGCAGCCGGAATTAAAAATTGCGATACCGTTGTCGTTGCGATAGGAGACGTGCAGTCGAACATCCTTGTTTCCCTCGTTTTGCAGGAATTGGGGATCAAAAACATCATCGTTAAGGTGAGCAGCAAGATTCACGGGCGCGTTTTAAGGAAAATCGGAGTAAGCGAAGTTGTTTTTCCGGAGGAAGATATGGGGATAAGAGTTGCTAACAAAATTGCTTCCACAAATATTTTGGACTACATTTCCATTTCAAAGGAATTCGACCTTATAGAATACAAAGCGACGAAGAGGCTCACGGGCAAAACATTAAAAGAACTCTCTTTAAGGAACAGGTACGGAATCACGGTAATTGCGATAAAGCGCGACGGAACGGTGATCGTTTCTCCTTCCGCGGATCAAAAAATAGAGGAAGAGGATACGCTGTTCTTAGTGGGGAAAACAACGGACATTCAATCTTTCGAAAAGGAGTATGCAAAATGATTAAACTGATCTCTCTCGACCTTTGGGACACTTTGATAACGGACGGGCACACGATGGAAAGGGAGCGCGACGAAAAGCGCGCCGATTTTATTTTGAAAGAACTGCGCCTTCCGGAAACCTACAAAGAAAAGATAATGA
>JAGHAO010000016.1 GCA_021161495.1 Caldisericaceae bacterium
ATTATCAAGTTTTTTAATTGTTTCAAGGAATTTCAAGAAATGCTTAGAACCCGTATGATAAGCAATGAACCGGTTTAGCAAATCAATTATCTGATCTTGGAAGGAAAGGGGGGAATGCAAATTTTCTATTTCGGAATGAGAAATATTTTCCACTTCGGCTGCAAGTTCTCTGTTTACCAAAATTCCGCCTTCGGAAGAGCGGGAAAACCCTCCCTTCTCCGGATCGAAATAAACCGGCCCCTCACCATTGCTTGCAAGTAAAATCGGGTTCCCGGAATATTCAAGAAAACGTAAAATAAAAAACACGGCAAATGTTTTCGCCATCGACGGATCGGAAAGTGCCGAAAGCGTATCTTTCACCAAATTGAAAATCCTCATATCCTGTTGTTCGTAAGGAACAAACAAAAGTATCAATTCCTTTATATAGAGGAGCGTGAAATAATTTTCCGGAACAAGTTTGGCATTAAGAAAAGCGGAGAGCAATTTTGCTTCGGTAATCGAATAATAACCGCCTTTCTTGTAAAGCAAAAGTTCCTCGTACAAAAAATCATCGGCAAATCCGGAGCGTTTCGAATTTCCGGAACGGACGGAACGAATTTTCGCACGGATCTTTCCCAACTTATCCGTAAAGATAACGAGAATTTTATCCTTTTCGCGATAAGGCTCGGAAGATATGATTATTCCTTTTAAGGGAACGTATCCCATTAAGTTACTATCGCGACACTCCTGCTCGCTCCGATTCTCGAGGCACCGGCTTTCACCATTGCAACAGCTTCTTCGAATGTATGAATTCCTCCGGCGGCTTTCACACCGACGTTTTTACCCACAACGGAGCGCATAAGTTTTACGTCTTCCGCCTTTGCACCTGCTTTGCCAAAACCCGTCGAGGTTTTCACATACTGCGCACCCGCAGAGGCTGCAATCGTGCAAGCAATAATTTTTTCGGTATCGGAAAGCAAACACGTTTCTATGATTACTTTAACTATATGAGGAGAAACGGCTTTTACAACGCTCCGTATATCTTCTTCTACAGTTCTATAATCTTTCGATTTCAAAGCACCGATATTTATCACCATATCAATTTCATCAGCACCGTTGCGTATCGCACGTTCCGCTTCGAACGTTTTCGCTGCGGTATCAATGGCACCCAAAGGAAAACCGACAACGGATGCAATTTTCACGGAACTGTCTTTTAACTGTTCTTTCGCAAAAGGAACGAAAAACGAGTTTACGCATACGGAATAAAAACCGTATTGTTTCGCCTCGTCGCACAATTTTTTAATGTCGTCAAACGTTGCTTCCGGTTTCAAGTTCGTATGGTCTATAAGATGCGCAATATCTTTTTTCGTAAGTTCCCTGTCCTGCTCCACATAAAATTCACTCATAAAAAACACCTCCTTAAATTTTTTGTCCGCTTGGTACCTAATACCAGGAGGACATTTTTATTTCTCCGTTTCGAGACGGAAAATTTTGTAAAATAAAAAATACAATCCGATTGCGATAAATGAGCCTAATATATCGGCAAGCACATGTTGCTTGAGGAACTGAGTAGAAAGAACAATAAGGAAAGCCCACACTGCCATTATATATGCAATAATTTTATATCTCTTTTTTACAAACCAGAAAGAAGCGGCAAGCGCCGACGTTCCGCAATGCAAACTCGGAAAACAGTTATAAGGGTTATCGCTTTTGTAAAGTTTTATCACCTGGTCCACATACCAATTCGTATGAGGCGTAAGCTGAGGCCTCGGAACATAAGTTTGAAACACAAGATATACTCCGTTGCTAATTAGAAACAAACTGATGAAGGCGGAAGCCATTGCCGTGAAAATTTTCGGATGAAAAATAAAGAAGAAAACCAAAGTAAAGTATAAAACAGGCCTTAGCGAATTATAAACAACGATAAATTGCGGAATGAAAGGAATTGCTTTGTCAAGAGGAGTTTGCAAGCAAAACATATGAGTATGTGCGTGATTTGTCAAATCGTAAAGGTTCGAAGCGTAATAAACCCCGATAGCAAGGAACACATTCACTAAATAATAAACCCAATTCTTTTTTATAAAATCAGTCATCACCCACCTCCTGTTATGCTACTAATTGTAGCACATTTAACGGAGGCGGGCAATATTATCAGACAAGCTCGAAATTTTTTATTTTGGATATTGCAAGTGCGATTAAAGGAAAACTTACCGCAACGGAAACAATTCCCACTATTAAAAATGCCAAAAGAAAAGTAAAACCGAAACCCTTGATTTTGTATAAATGCATAGAAAGAAAAGATACTCCCAAAACACCGGCAGTGGCAAGGAGTTCCGTAACGAAATTTGCAATTGCCGTTTTTCCGGACACGAGCTTTTTCGGATTCTCCGGAGTTTTGAACGCAGGAAACATTGCGGAAGCGGTAATTCCGGCCGTTGTAAGAAATAAAGGTAAAAACAAAACAAACGGCAAAGAGAGGAAAATAACATCAGAACTTCCTTTCGTTAAAATGAAAGAAACGAAAAATAACAAAATATTAACCGATTCTCCGATCGCAAAAGGCAACACGAATTTAGACCAGAAAAATTCACTTGCACGCACCTTCGACATAAGAACAACCCACACACTTTCCCTATCGGCAAAAAAGAGTATGGCGCTATTCTGTAAGCAAACCATTGAATCCGCTATCACATAGAAGAGCGCAGGCATAAGGAACAGTTGCAAATTCAATTGTTCGGAACCCCCTTTCGCGGGCATAACGACAAACACGAACAGGAAAAACACAATGTAGGCGATATTCATAAAAAACATCGTTTTAATGTGGACATCTCTGAATAATATTTTGAGGTCTTTCGAAACAAGTGCCCTAACCCTTACGGGAAGAACGTTAAACATCCTGTTTTCCTTGTATTCGATTTTTACACTTTCGGTTCTTGAAGCATTTGTCAAACCTGTTTCGTAACGATTCTTGGCAAACAGAACACACAGATAGAAAAGCAGTAGACTCATCGCAATAAAGCCTATTAAAACCGCAATCCCCAATAACGGATGACCCTTCCCGAAACTCTCCGCAAATATGTATCCTATATTCGAGGGAGAAAACCGCAAAAATTTATCGAAGGACTTTATAAATCCGGAATTTTTCTCAAATTTGAATATCCCGTAGGAGGGGTTTGCAATTTGAGTGGCAAGATAAAGTAGGATGGCAAAAACTGCGTTCAGCACAAGAACAACATTGTAAAGTTTCTTTGCCGAGAGTTTCTCTGCGAGCGGAATCAAAACAAACAGAGAGAGCGCGAAAGGAATAACGGGAAGAAAAATGACGAAAACAAAAGAAAGAACGTAATACAAAACATTCAAATGGAACCTGATGCCGTACCCTAAAAAGAACGGATAAACAAGCCCTATCAGGAAAAGCGCCTCTTCGAAAACCATAAAGACAAACCGTGCGGAAAATATAACCTCTTCTTTTACGGGCATAGACATAAGAAGAGTATTATCAGAAGAAAGATATAAATTGGAAAGCGTAAGGGATAAACTCGCCAAAAACAGATAGAGAAGTGCCATAATTATGACACCGTTCAGCACAATTGCGGGAATGTTAACCGACTGGAAATTTGCAGGGAGTTTGATTCCGTAAAGAAACACGGCGAGTTTCGTGAGGAAATAGAGAGAAAGGGCCATTGCTCCCAAAGCCCCGAAAATGGTAACGCTCCGGTATCTTTTTCTCTTGGCAACGGTAATCATCGATAAAAAACTTGCCTTTACAATTGCAAAAAATTTCTTCATACTACCCCTCCAAAAATTTCACGAGATCTTTCGTATCTTCTCCGCCGGTAAGTTCGAGGAACAATTTCTCGAGGTCCGCGGTTTCGTCCTTCGCTTTTTTCCGAAGTTCGTCAATTGTTCCTTCGGCAATGAGAGTTCCTTCGTTTATAATTCCCACCTTGTCGCACATTCTTTCCGCAATTTCGAGAATATGGGTAGACATAAAAACCGTTTTCCCTTTGCCCGCAAGTGCCCTGAGCAAGTCTTTCACCAATTTTGCGCTTTTCGGATCAAGCCCCACCGTAGGTTCGTCCAGTATTATCACGGAGGGATCGTGAACAAGCGCGGCACCTATTACGATCTTCTGTTTCATTCCGTGCGAATAGGTTTCTATCAATTCGTCCGCCTTGTCTTTCAGGTCGAACATTTCAAAGATCTCTTCCGCCCTCTTTACGGCAACCTCCCTTTGAACATCGTAAATATCGGCAATAAAATAGAGAAATTCCCTTCCCGTGAGTTTCGGATAGATGTTCGGGGTATCCGGGATAAGTCCGATTTTGGATTTTGCTTCGATCGGGCTTTCCGAAATGTCAATGCCGTCGATTTTTACTCTGCCTTTCGTAGGTTTAAGCAAGCCGCAAATCATTTTTATCGTCGTTGTTTTTCCGGCACCGTTCGGTCCCAAAAATCCGTAAATTTCACCTGCGTTAACAGTTAAATTAAGGTTCTTTACCGCAGTTAAGTTACCGTAATTCTTTGTAAGATTAATTGTTTCGATCATATAAACCTCCCTATTTTCAAATTTTATCTTTGAGTAAAATAATTTTGTCCATAAGCAACAGAGCAAAAAGCACAACGATTACGGATAATAAAATTGCAATAAAAAATTCGCTACTACTCACAATTTGCGCCGAAAAGTACAAAGTATTATACGAATACTTCCACAAAGTTGCGGAAGTAAATAGCAAACCTTTTCTAAATTCTTTGGTGATATAATTTTGATACCCGAAGAGATAATTCCACAAAATTCCCCAGAAAATATACACGAAAAGCGGAATTAACGCTTTTATAATTCCTTTTTTCTTAAAGAATATAAAAGCACTTACAAAAGAAATCGCAAAAATAATCTCGATCCCTAAAAAATATAGTAAGAATCCCCTCAGCATAAAAGAAAACGAAGGCAAAACAAACGCAGTTATTTTTAAGCCTTTGGAAGCGAAAACCGAAGCATTTGAAGTAATCAATCCGTATGTGTATTTACAGGAAAATATCGAAAAAGCGCCGAGAATCAAGATAACGATCAGAAAGAAAACGGTCCCAAAACAAAACTTGTATAGATAGATGCTTCTATAGCTTGCCCCCGAAGAAAACAAAAACTCTGCCTCGTTATGCTTGCGTTCCTCGCTCCATAATAAAATGCCCAAAATAATAGCAGATATTATCACAACAGCGGCACCGGAGTAAAAAATACCGGATAGAAATTTAGCGGGATCCGAGAGAAATGCAATCGTGCTCTTCAATGTTTTGAGTTGCTGAGTTGAAAACCCGGTAAAAGAATTCGGATTACTGAAAATTTGAAAATTCATATAAAAACCAAAAGCGGCAAAAAATTGAAAAAGAGCAGCGATTAAAACCGTTAATATGAAGATGAGAAAGTGCCTTTTAACCTCTTTCTTGGTGAGTTCCCTCATTCTATTACCTCCTTGAAAATTTCCGACAGTGTAAGATTCTCGACTTCGGGCTCTCCCTCGGAGAATTTTGACAGTTCCGCAAGCAGATTACCGGAAAATGCCGAAGTATAAACAACCACTCCGTTTCCGGAATACTCGAATCTTTTAATTCCAACCATTGTCTTTAACACATTTTCAGAAAAAGTTCGAGAGGGAAGGAAAGAAATTCTCTTAAACCTGCTTTTCAATGTGTCAAGCGCTTCTTCGAGCACACATTTACCTTGATTTATTATACAAACCGTATCCGCAAAAGATTCCACTTCCGGCAATATGTGTGATGAGTAGAAAACAGTTGTCCCCTGCGCACATTCATCCACTATCGCTTTTATAAATGTATCTCTTGCAATGGGATCCATTCCGGACATCGGCTCGTCAAGGATTAAAAGTTCCGGAGAGGTTGAGACTGCAACAACAAAGGCAAGCGCCTGTTTTGCTCCTTTGGAAAGCACACCCGCTCTCTTATTCAAGTCAATGGAAAAAAGTTCCGAAAGTTTTTCAACTTTCTCTTTATCGATATGCGTATTTTTAAGAGAAGCGTTGAGTTTAAGCAATTCCCAACCGTTCATATCCGAATAAAGCGAAAAAAATTCTGGCACGTATCCGATTTTGCGCCGCACCTCAAACTTGTCGCCTTCCATTTTCTCTCCCAATACGAACGCTTCTCCGCTATCGGGTTTCAAAAGTTGCAACAGAATTCTCAAAAGTGTTGTTTTTCCGGCGCCGTTTCTACCGACAAGCCCGGTTATGCTTCCTTTGTTTACGGTAAGAGAAATACCATTCAGGGCAACCGTATTACCGAACGATTTTTTCACGCCTCTTACCTCGATTGCAAATTTACTTTTCATATTCCTCCTTTACCCAATCTATGAAAATTTCTTTCGGAATTCCTTTATTTTTCGCTTTTTCCACCACGTATTTCAAATCCCTCCTTATTTTGCAATCCGTTTTTTTTATCTTTTTCACAAATGTTCCTATTCCGCGCCTGTATTCCAAAATTCCTTCGCTAATCAACCTTTGATATGCTTTGGCTACAGTATTCGGGTTTGCTGGAATTTGAACGGCAAGTTCTCTTACTCCGGGAAGTTTATCACCTTCTTTGATCAAACCTTTCATTAAGGCGGATTTTATACTGTCCGAAATCTGTATATAAACCGGAATCCCGGAGTTCGGATTTATGAAAATCTTTAATTCACTTTTCATATCAATGCATAAATTCCTTTCAAGGTGTCAAACCTCCGTTCGGCATAAGTTTGAGAAGATTGGAAACAGCAGGTAGTAGGAAGAGGATGTAAAGAACAACAAGCACAATGATAGCAACAATGGGAGTGAAGTATATACCCGTTGCAGTTCCCGCATCCGTTTGGTAAACTTCTTTTATTGCAATTATGAGAAGAACGATTTCCCATATAAGGAACAGAGAACTTATCCAACCGGGGAGAACGTAGTTCATTGACACGGAAAATAGAAGGTCAAACAGTTTGTAAATAAGCATCGGTATGGATGCAAACGCCCAGGCGGTAAACAATGCAAGCCCGTTTGATTTTTTAATTGTGAACTGCGCAAGGAGTTCGTATATGC
>JAGHAO010000184.1 GCA_021161495.1 Caldisericaceae bacterium
CATACACACCGTAAGAAATAAAAATCAAAACACACAATTCAAGGCGGGCAATTTTGCCCGCCTTTTTGATTTGTTCTGAAATGCTTTGTCACTCTGCACTCCTTTCCTCGCCGAAGGCGAGCACTTGTTTCGGAATCTATTTTTGCCTTTCAATAGGAGTTTCGAGGGAAATGTGTTCCCTCGATTTAAGACCCTGAACTAATACATTTCAGGGCGACAAAAATGGGGACATTTCAGGGCGAAAAAAAACGCATAATAGCCTTTTTGGCGGGGCTTAAAGTTTGATTTTATCCTGTATCATTGCCATTAGGATTTCTTATGTGCGAAGGAGATATGAATTCATAAAGATTTTAGTTGAGGTAAAATAATTCGAATGTTGAAAATTTACGATAGACTTTTATAATTGAAAGAATTAAGACTTTAAGGATTTTTAAAAATTTGCACGGGAGGATGCTATGATAAAAAAATTTTTAGCACTCTTTATTGCAGTGTTGATGGTTATGAGTTTGCTTTATCCGATTGCTGTCTCAAAAGTTGCCAAGGCGAACTCAAGCACGGTTCTTATCAGTGAATTCCAGGTAGGCGGAACGAGCGGTGGAAGTGACGAATTTATAGAATTTTACAATGCATCTGACAATGATGTGGATGTATCAGGATGGAAGGTTATGTATCTATCTGCTTCCGGAACTACAGAATATACTCGCTATACCTTTCCACAAAACACTATTATACCAGCCCATAAGCATTATTTAATTACAAATTCAAATGGTTACAGTGGGAGTGTTCCTGGTGATGGTACGTATTCGCAAGGTTTGGCAAAATCCGGTGGAGGAATTGGTTTGCGGGACAATAACGGCACATTGATTGATTCGGTGGGGTACGGTTCAGCGACTAATGCGTTTGTTGAGGGAAATGCGGCACCTAAACCTTCATACGGAGAATCGGACGAACGTAAACCTGGGGGAAGTGCTGGCAACGGAACAGATACTGATAATAATGCTGACGATTTCTTTGTTCAGAATGCACCAAATCCTCAAAATCTGGACAGTCCTCCAACCCCTCCTTTAAACAATAATGATGCAGATCTTACAATTAAGGTGACTGGTCCTGCCAAGGCGACTATTGGTGATCCAAATTCTTTTGAATACACCATAGAATATAAGAATATAGGTGCATCTGATGCGGAAGGTGTATCAATCACCGATACATTTCCCGCAGGGGTAACTTATAAAAGCGATGATTCCGGCATTACTCCCACAGTTTCCGGGAATGAATATGTATGGAATATAGGCACGGTTTCAGCAGGTACAGATGTGACTTTCCATATAAATGCAACTGTTGATGATTCTGTTACACCCGGAACCGTTTTAACGAATAACGTTTCAATATCCACTACTTCTACCGAATCTAATACTGGCAACAATAGTTCTTCCTGTGATATAACCGCAACGGATATATGGCCGATAAAGGATGCACGAGGAATTACGGATAGCACTAAAACAGTAAAAGTGCAGGGAAATGTGGTATTAACTCCCGGGACACTTGATAGTTCCGATAAAGAAATGTACATACAAGACGAAACTGGCGGAATCGATGTTTATTACAGTAGCGGAGGGATCCCTGATTTGCAACTTGGAGACAGGGTTACCGTATCGGGTACAATTTCTTCTTACCATAATAAAATACAAATCAAGCCAACTTCCGTTTCCGATGTGACGTTCAATGATTATGGCGGATTTGTAGTTCCTCAAACTGTAACATCGTCGGATATTTCGGATCATCTCGGAACTCTTGTATATATATCGGGTACTGTAAGCGACAAAGGTTCAAGCAGTTTTAAGGTTAATGGTGTAAAAGTTTACATTGATGGCGACACCGGAATTGATATTTCCGGAGTAAATGATGGTGATACGGTAACTGTCGTTGGGATCGCAGAGCAATGTTATTCTGATTATGAGATCCTTCCTCGATACCAATACGATATTGCGAAAACAGCAGTTACTCCGATAGGCGTAGCGCGCGGGCTTTCAAGCAATACTCCCGTGACAATCCAGGGTGTTGTCACATCAGGAGAAGTATTTAGCGGAGGCAAGGCATTTTTCGTTCAGGACGGAACAGGGGGGATAGAGGTTTACGGTGTAAGCGGTTTAAATATTTCGGAAGGAGATCTCATAGAAGTTACAGGAGAAACAAGTGTTTACAACGGATTGAAGCAGAGCAAGATATCGGATTCAAGCGCTGTAACGCAACAAGGGTTTACAGGTATTTCAATAACACCTAAATTGGATGATACCGGAAAGATTGATAGTTGTAGAGAAAGCCTGTTGGTGAAAGTAGAAGGAGTTGTTTCCGGAGCACATTCATCTTATTTCTATATTAATGATGGTAGCGGAAGCATTAAAGTGTATGACAGTTCATCCGAGGTTAGTTTCTCAGATGTATCTGACGGGGATAACCTCATAATCGTTGGTATTGTTGGCGAATATAAAGGCACTGTAGAAATATTCCCTCGCACGCAAGACGACATTATTTTTAATAAGCCTTGTGTTGTGTCTACAGTTCCTGATAACAATGCAACTAACGTTGATGTGAATACGACAATTTCCGCAACATTTGACAGAGATATGAATTCATCTACCATAACAACGTCAACATTTACATTGAAGGATTCTTCAGGAAACGCAATTTCAGGTGCTGTTAGTTATGATCTTTCATCAAAAACGGCGATATTTACCCCGAGTGATCCCTTATCGGAAAATGAAACTTATACTGCAACCATCTCCGGAACCGTGAAAGATACGGACGGTAATGCAATGGGCAGCGATTACTCATGGAGTTTTTCAACGGGTACGCCGCAGGTAATCACTATCGCGGAAGCAAGAACTAAATCCGAAGGAGATGTTGTTTACGTTGAAGGAAATGTTACCGTTAAACCGGGAACATTCAATAAGGGTTTTGCAATTCAGGATGCAACCGGCGGAATATACGTGTATAATACCGGAAGCATCGAGAACTTTAACTTGGGAGACGACGTAAAAGTTAAAGGCACTTTAAAGAGTTTTAACGGATTGCTTGAAATTTCGGCAGATAATGCTGACATAGAATTTGTGTCTTCCGGAACCGTGCCTGCACCTAAAATTGAACAAACCGGATCGGTTGGCGAATCTACCGAAGGGTTGCTCATTGAGATCAGCGGGACGGTTGAGTCTGTTTCGGGAAGTTCGTTTACTGTAAATGACGGAACAGGTGCTGCGACTGTATATATTGATTCTGATACGGGTATTTCCATTGCCGGGATGGAAGTAGGTGACTCCGCAACGATAATAGGATTCTCTTCACAGTATGACACTGCTGCTCCCTACGACTCCGGTTATCAGGTAATGCCCAGAATGCAGAGCGATATCTCATTCGAAGAGGTGCCGGTATATC
>JAGHAO010000110.1 GCA_021161495.1 Caldisericaceae bacterium
GACGAGGATACGGCAAAGGCTTTCGAAAAATCGTTTCTAACAAAGTCCATTACTTTCAGGCTTAGGGGCTCTTATGATGTTGCAATACTCGGTTTTGACTGGAACAGCAAAAAAGTTTACTATCCCAAGGGAGCGGAAGAAATTGCACACTCCATTTTTCCGGAATACGTAAAATTAGAGAAAAAGTCAAAGAAAAGGAGGTGATTTTTGCACAAAAAAACTCAGAAAAGCGAAAAACAAAATTTCAAAGGAGGTGAAGTATGTTAGCATTACTATTTATTATTGCAGCGGTAATTTTTACAATTGCTTACTTTACTTACGGAAATTTCCTTTCAAAGAAGGTTTACAAACTCGACGACAATAACCCCACTCCCGCCCATACGATGACCGACGGAGTGGACTATGTTCCCGCTCCGGCGCCGGTACTTTTGGGCCACCACTTCTCTTCAATTGCAGGTGCGGGCCCCATTGTGGGACCTATCACCGCAACAATGGCGTGGGGTTGGCTTCCCGCATACCTCTGGATTGTAGTGGGAAGCATCTTTATCGGCGGCGTGCACGATATGAGTGCGCTTGTCGCTTCTGTCAGGCATAAGGCGCGTTCCATTGCTGAGCTCGGCTCCGACTATATCACTCCGAGAGCGGGATGGCTGTTCAGACTGTTCATCTGGCTTGCGCTCGTTTATGTTGTTGCCGTCTTTATCAATGTGGCACAAACAACATTCACCGCAAAAGATGTCGGTGGCGGAGTTGCGACGTCGGCACTGATTTACATCCTTCTTGCGCTGATTTTCGGAGTGCTCCTTTACAGGCAGAAAAAGAGCCTCGGAATTACAACAACGATCTTTGTTATACTTGTTTACTTCAGTGTATGGCTTGGGCAGAAATTACCCATCAACCTTTCTGCCACTGCATGGGATTGGATCCTTCTTATTTATGTGTTTATCGCTTCCGTAACTCCCGTATGGATTCTTCTTCAACCGAGGGATTACCTTTCCAGTTTCCTTCTTTACGGTGCAGTGATCGGCGGAGGGCTCGGTATCATTTTCGGTGCAGGCAGACTTCCTATGCAAGTACCCGCATTCTTAGGATACAACTCCACGACTGGCCCGATGATTCCCCTTTTGTTCGTCGTAATCGCGTGCGGTTCCATTTCCGGGTTCCACTCGCTTGTCGGTTCCGGAACAACGTCCAAGCAGCTTGACAAAGAAACCGACGCGCAGAAAGTCGGATACGGTGCGATGCTTCTTGAAGGAATAGTCGCTGTTATCGCAATGAGCACGGTTGCCATTCTTTCAAAAGAAGGGATAAAAAATCTCGGATCAAGTGCAGGCGCAATTTACGGGCACGGAATCGGCACTTTTGTTCATGTGTTTGGCATCCCGATGTCGCTTGGTAGTGCGTTCGGTATGCTTGCACTTTCTTCGTTTGTCCTTACTTCCACCGACACGGGTACAAGGCTTGCAAGATACGTACTTACGGAACTTACGGGAATCAAGAACAGATATTTGGCAACAGTGCTTACCCTTATTCTTCCGGCAATCCTCGTGTTTATCAAATACACGGATCCGAAGAGCGGAAAAACTCTTCCCGTATGGAAAGCACTCTGGCCCGTATTCGGCGCAACCAACCAGCTTATTGCGGCACTCGTTTTATTCGTCGTAATGATATGGCTTATGAAGAGCGGACGCGGAAAATACGCAGCAGCTGCAGGTGTCCCCGCGGTATTTATGGCGATTATCACGATTTGGGCATTGTTCATTTTAATGTTCAAGTGGGGATTCGGTTCCATTATCGGCTGGGCGGCATTAATTCAGATCATCCTTGCCATCTGGATATTCATTGAAGGTATAATCTCTATCGTAAATATGGGTAAAGAGGCGGCATCGAACAAAGCATAAAGTTTATCTTATTTGTAGGTGCCGAAAGAAAGGGGGCTTTACGGCCTCCTTTTAAAGAAGTATAATGTATGCGAAAGTGAGGCGCAAATGAAGAACGAAAAAAGAAGTTTTTGGGAAACGGTAAAACTCTTTTTCAAAGGGATGGTTATCGACACGTCTTATGAAGTCATAGAAGCGGCGGCAAATATGGAGAAAGACAATTTTATGATCGTAATATTCAGCGACTTTTTGGGCATTCCGAATCCTCTTTCTTATTATACGATCGAACTCATACCGTATTTCGGCAACGAACTTCCCGGGTGGGAATTAAGGATGAGCGACAGGAAAAGCGTCCTTGCAAAAGCTATGGGAGAAGTGGGAGAACCGTAATGGAAGAAAAAAACGTCTTTTTTGATAGGAAATTTGTATTTCTTTCGGGAAAAGGAGGCGTGGGAAAAACCACGACAAGTTCTTCAATTGCAATGGGTTTAAGTAAAAGAGGGCATAAAACGCTTCTTATTTCTACGGATCCGTCCCATTCCATAGGCCATATATTTGAAAAAGAGATAGGGCCCAAAGAGCGTCAAATCCGAGAAAACCTTTACGGAATAGAAATTAACGTAAAAGAGGAATCAAGAAAATATATCGACGGGATTTTGAAGCAGGCAAAGGAAATTTTGAGCCCCGTAATTTTAGAAGAGGTAAAGGACCAAATTGAACTTGCTTATCATTCGCCCGGCGCCGAAGAACTCGCATTGTTCGACGTGATAAGCAGATTCTTTGCAGTGGAAGAAAAATACGACAATTTTGTTTTCGATACGGCACCCTCCGGTTATACGTTGCGTTTGCTTGCGCTTCCCAAGGCATTGAACAATTGGATCAACCGTTTGATTAAAACGAGGATTAATTCTATGAAAGTGGAGTATTACGCAACGAGAAATCCGGATAAGAAACTCAAACAAAAATTGGAAGAAGATCCGGTGCTGAAAATTTTATACAAGAGAAAAGAACAGTTCGAACTTGCAAGAAAAATTCTCCTTAATAGCGAAAAGACTTTGTTTATGTTCGTTTTGAACCCGGAAAGGCTTCCCATCGAGATTACAAGAGACTCTATAAAAGAACTGGAAGAAAACAAGATAAAAATTGAGGCGTTGATAATAAATAAAATTACCTCCGATTCTTCTCCCCGTTCGGAAAAGGAAGCGGAATACATAAAAGAAATAGAAAATGAATTCGCTCTGAGAAGAATATTTAAACTTCCTCTTATGCCGGAGGAGGTTCACGGCATTTCGAGCATAGAGAAGATTTCCGATATTTTGTTTTCTCAATGATTTAATGTTTTTTGAAAAGGCGTGAAACGTATTTTTCGTATGCTTTGGGCCATTCGCGCCTCAGAGATGGTATCCCCAAAGTTTCAAGCATTATAACAAAAATTACGGTTGCAAGTGCGAAATTCTTGTCGTGCGTCATAAAATAGACGAGGGGTGGGAAGAACGGAAACGTCACGGCAAGACTTACAACCTGTGAATGAGTGATTATGAGGATGATACCCCAGGGAATTGCAAGGAAGAATAACAATAAAAGCGCTTTCCATCTCAATGTAACAAAAAGAATGTACAGGAACGAGCCGAGAGTTGTTGCCGCTCCCTTTCCACCTTTGAATTTGAGGAACGGTGAGAACACGTGCCCCAGGACCGCGAAAATCGCGCAGTAGGAAAGTATTGCGGGAGGAAATTTGTAAAGCGTACGGATAATCCGCATTGCAAGGAAGCCCTTTCCCGCATCCCCGAGCAGTGCGACAAGGCCCGCGCGCCAGCTGATCAAATGAAACACGTTGCCCGCTCCGGGGTTGTGGCTCCCGTATTCTCGAATATCGATATGTTTTGTTACCCTGCCCACGATATAGGCAAACGGGATAGATCCCATAAAAAACGCAATCAATACCGAAATTAGGTATTTCATGTCTCTATTATATGAGTTTTTTATTTTTTATCAAAAAATTATAATAATTGTGTAAATGGAAGAAAAAGAATTAATCGAGAGGTTGAAACGGAACGACAGGAAGGCGCAGGAAGAATTCGTAAGGAAGTATTCCGGCTTTCTGTTTAATGTTGCTTTGCAGATTTTGAGGAGAAAAGACCTTGCCGAAGACGTTGCGGAGGATACCCTTCTCATAGGGCTCAAAAAAATAGGAAGTTTCAGAGGCAAATCAAAACTCTCCACGTGGCTTTACAGGATTGCCTCGAACAGGGCGAAGCAGGTTATTCTTTCCGAGATGAGAAAGGACGCTTTGAAAGAAAAGATTGCGGATTCTCCCGATGCAAACGATTTTGTGCCTTCGGAATACAAAAAAAGCGGGAAAAAAGAAATAATTTGGAAAGGTATGGAATTTTTGAAAGATTCGGACAGGGAAATAATAACCCTTGTGGACATTCAAAATTTGAAATACGAAGAGGTTGCCGAGATTTTGGGAGTGCCTATAGGGACGGTTCGTTCGAGAATCTCGCGCGCAAGGGAGCGCCTCAAAAAAATCATAGAAGAAAGGAACTTTTTTGAGGGAGAGTTATCTAACAAATGAATATGAAGAAAATTGAAGAACTTATTGAAAAAGGTGTTTCAAGAGAAGAGGCGAAAAAACTTCTTACCGAAGAAGAGTTCGAGGAATTTGAGAAAATCCTCGAAATGAAATCGGTTTTGTCCGAAATGCGCATCGAGCCTCCGCAAGATATGCAAAAGCGCGTCCTTGAAAAAATTGCCGCGGAAAAGAGAAGAAACGTATTTTCCGGAGGGAGGTTCAAGTTGGTGTTTACTGTGGCATTGGTTGTTGTGTTTGCGGGGCTTGTTATCGCCAGAGGTTTTATTCCTTCGCTTTCTCCTCTTGCTCCCGGAGGTGCCCGGAACAGAGCCGCTTCTCCTCCTTCGAATACGTCTTCCGACAAAAAAGGCGTTTCTCCCGAAAGCCAAAAAGGGCTGCAGATGTTTTCCCCTACGGTTTCGGATTATTCGGTAAAGGTCATTGTAAATTCGGAAGATGCTCGAGAAAAAGTGCTTTCCGTGTTGAAAGATTACTGCGGAGAAACTGCTTCAAACGGAATTTGCAAAATTGACAGCGATAAATTCGACAAACTTATCGAAAAACTTAAAAGATACGGGAGAGTGGAATACGTGGAAAAAGATATGGCAAAAAGCGAAAATAAACAAATTACGGTGAAAGTGGAGGTGATTTTACAATGAACATACTGCTCAGCGGGATAAGTTGCAGCGGAACGAAAGAACTCGGAAAGAAACTTGCTTCGGAAGATAAGGACATTGCCTTTTACGACATAGGAGACACAATTTTTTCTCTTTCGAGAGAGATGAACATCAAACTTTCCAACGAAAAGATCCTTGATGTGGATCCGCGTATTTTGAAACTTTTAAGGGAACTTGCTTTTCAGAAAATTCTTTCTTCTCTCGACAAAGGTAGGATAAACATTCTTTCGCTTCACCTCACATTCAGGTGGCACCGGAGGCTTATGCCGGGGTTTTCCTTTTCCGAGCTCGAAGAATTTACACCCGATATTTACATAAATGTGAACAGCGAACTCAAAAGCATCATAGAGTGTATGAAGAAAGACAAATGGGCGAAAGAACTTTCCCTTGAAACGGTGAATATGTGGATCGACGAGGAGGAATTCACCGCAAAATTGCTTGCGGATTTGCATAAAAAACCGTTTTATCTTGTCCCGGAAAAGATGGATATCCCGCAAATTCTTGACCTTATAAAAACGGATAAGAAAAAGGCGTATTTGAGTTATCCCATTACGCTGATAGAAAAAACGGAGCCTGAAAAGATCAAAGAGATCCGCAGTTTCGGAAACCTGCTGAAAAAGGAAATAATTCTCTTTGACCCGCTGTATATAAGCGATTTGCTGGACCTTGAAAAGTTGAAGAAAAAGCCTCATACGCTGCCGATAGAAACCGTCACCGAGGAAGCGGAGAAAATGACAAAAGAGAGGGTTGTTGCGCGCGATTTTCAGTTTATCGACCAGAGCGACTACGTGATTGTTTACTATCCGACGCAACTTTTGTCCGCAGGGGTTATGAGCGAGATTGTCCACGCATATGCGCACAACAAAGAAGTGTATGCGATATATCCCTTTGAAGTGAGCCCGTTCCTCGAATACTACTGCACAAAGATTTTCAAAACAATTGACGAGTTCAAAGATTTTTTAAAGAAAGATTTGGGATTTACTCTATAAATAAAAATTGTTGCGGTGTTCCGGGTTGTTTTTCGCCGTTTTATTTTCGTCACTCCGAACCCTGTCCTGCACTCCTTTCCTCACCGAAGGCGAGCACTTGTTTCGGGATTTCAAAGCAGTCATCTTGCGCTCTTTTCCTCGGGATGCATTACCCCGAGTCTTGTTTCGGGATCTCGCCGTTCGTCACTCTGAACTTGTTTCAGAGTCTGCCTTTTGTTTTTCAATAGGAGTTTCGAGGGAAATGTGTTCCCTCGAATCAAGACCCTGAGTAAATACATCTCAGGGTGACAAACAAAAGGGGGACGCTCAAGGGTGACAGGGTGGGGGTCATTCTCGAGGAACGAACGAAGTGAGTGACGAAGAATCTCGTATTTGTCCTTCTGAGCCTTGTCCTGAGTTTTTTTCAGGGTTGTTTCAGAGTCTTTCATTGTTCGTTCTTTAATCTTACCTCGACAATAAAATGGGTAGCATATTTGTCCGAAATTCAAGGTTCTTCCCTTTTAACTCCGAGACGCTCTATTCTTTTGTCATAACTTATAAGCATTTTTTCTCCCGCCTTTTCCATACTTGCCGCAATATAGCAGTCTACAATATCGCCGGAATGCTTGCGCCACATTTCGAGCATTCTTTCCAATACATACTTATCTTTCACAATTAGACCTTCGAAAGACAACAAATCAAGCATTTTTTCTATGATTTCCTCTTTATTAACGCCGTAATAACTTTTCAGAACAAAAATAATCTGAAGAAAAACAATATCCAAACAAAATACCTTAATGTCTCCGGTTTGCATTTCGGAAAACAGTTTCAAAAGTCGTTTTTCTC
>JAGHAO010000033.1 GCA_021161495.1 Caldisericaceae bacterium
CGCTTTGAACACCTCCTGCATCTCAAAGTAATGGTCGAATACGGTGGTAACTCCGTTCAAAAGCATCTCTGCGGCGCCAAGAAGCGCACCTATGTATATATCGTAAGGAGTAAGGTTTTTTTCGTAAATCCAGATGTATTTGTTAAACCAATCCGTTGTTTTCACGTCTTCCGCGGAACCGCGAAAAAGAACCATAGGAACGTGTGCGTGACTGTTTGCAAAACCGCTCGTTACATAAAAATCCGCGGCATTGATTGTTTCTTCGCCCTCCCTTTCGATAGACTCGGATATTTTTTTAATTCGGTTTCCTTCAATCAATACGTCCGCTTTTTCTACGGATAGGTCTTCAAAATGTAGAATCGTTCCGTTTTTAATAATCATAAACTCCTCCGTTTGCAAATTTTTCACAGGTTTTGCACAATTCTTTTATCTCTATCTCATCGAATTTCGGAAGATATGTTCGTATTTTCCCTTTGAACGGCTTTTTCCAATAATCCGATATTCCGCTTTCTCCGTTCATAACGCCGAGCACTGTGCCCGCCATTCCTCCGTTGCAATCCACATCATACCCGAAAGAAGCAACGATTTCCATCGCCCTGTCAAAACTCCCTTCCGAAAAATAAATTGCGGTAATCACCGAGGCGATATTCGGATAAAGGTGAATCCAATTGTATGTCTTAAATCTTTTTTCAATAAATCTTCTCACTTTGTCCGGGTTTTTCGTTCCATTGCAGTAGCTCATAACTTCCCACACGACGCTTTCCAATTCGCTTCCTTTGGGAATGTATTTTATCGCCCTTATCAAAAGTTTTTCCGGATCTTTAAAAACAAATGCGAGCGAAACAAGTGCGGCAATGAAAATCCCTCCGTAAAGCCCGTTCCCCGAATGAGAAACTCTTCCGTCAAGATACGCAAGGTATGCCGCCTTCGGAGGGTTTCCCGGAGAAACGAGGCCGGACGCCATCGTCCTCATTGCGGCACCTATCCATTCCTGAAAATAGTTCCCCTCGGTTCCGGACTGCGGAGGAAAAATCCCGTTTCGAAGGTTTCTCAGCGCAATTTGCTCCGCAGACCATCCGGAAGGGATAAGTTCAATCCATTTCATTGCAATTTTCTCGGAAGAAATCTCTCCCCTTTCTTTTAACGCTTCGAGAAAAGCAATCTCGTAGGTTATGTCATCATTGTAAGTGTCGGGTTCGCCCACGAACCGCCCCAATTTCTTTCCGAACCTGTTTACAAGCGCGCGGTGCATATACCCTTCAAGCGCCGTGCCCATAGAGGCGCCCGCAATTTGCCCCAACCATCCTCCGCAAATTTTATCGGAAATTTCGCTTTTCCTTATTTCGTATTTTTCCTTCGGAAATTTTTCCGAAATCTTTTCCCATTCGAGCGGCCTGTTAAAAAAGTGGTACTGATGCCCCTTTATTTTCGGTGCGTTATTCAAAAAATGAAAAATTTCTGCCGTAATCACGGAAAGCAAGCGGAAGTCTCCGGAGTAATACGCCTTAAACCCGTTTTTCAGGAGTTTCTCGGCTCTTCTTATGTCCATCCCCATATTTTCAACCGCCTGTATGGCGCCTACAATGAGGTGCTCGGGCGCGCCGGAGCCGGGAACTCTGCTTTCCCACAAGAGTTTCAGTTTTTCATCTTCGCTTTCGAACGGATTTTTCGCAAACTCTTCCCAAAACGGGGTAAAATTTTTATCCGGGAAAGCGCTTTTTCTTAATCTGTATTCAATCCGCCATGCTTTCATCAAGTTTCCTTATGTGTGAAAAAACAATTTCCTTAAAAAGCGGCAAGTCCAAATCCATTGCAACTTCCGCATTCGGCGCTTTGCCCGTTATTCCGTAAACATCGGCAACGGATTCGCCGCGCGTAAATTCGCCTTTTGTTTCTATATCCACGTGAAGGAATCTCGTTTTAACCACATTCGGATTAATCAAGACGGAAAGTGCCAGCGCATCGTGGAGAGGGGCGCCGTCGAACCCGTAAATTTCCTTGTTCGCATTTCCGAAAAATCTGAGAAGCGGGGCAACAACGGAAGACACTTTACCTCCGAAACCGCCCAACCTATCGATGTCTTCAAACGAGAAAATCGCTTTGTCCGTAACGTCAAGCCCCACCATAGTAATCGGCACTCCGCTCTCAAACACAATTTTCGCAGCCTCCGGATCCACGTAAAAGTTAAACTCCGCGGCGGGAGTCGTATTGGAATCAAACACCCCTCCGCCCATAAGGACAATTCTCTCGATTTTTTCTTTTATACGGGGTTCTTTAAGCAGTGCAACGGCCACGTTTGTGAGAGGGCCGGTGGGCACAAGGTAAATTCCGCCGTCGCTTTTCATAAGCGTGTCTGTAATAAAGTCAACGGCGTGCTTTTTCAAAGGAGTTACTTCGGGTTCGGGAAGGTCGGCACCGTCAAGCCCGGAAACCCCGTGAAACGCGGGAGCCGTTTTCAGTTCCCTGACGAGGGGCTTATCAAAACCCCTCGCAACCGGAATGTCTTTCCTGTTCAATAAGGTTAATATCCGCAAAGCGTTCCTGAAAGTTTTATCTCCCGTCTGATTTCCGGCAACCGTTGTAATTCCGAGCAAATCAATATCTTCGTCTGCAATTGCGAGCATAATCGCAACCATATCATCGTGCCCGGGGTCGCAGTCCATAATCACTTTTTTCATTCTTCCCCTCCGCTCCTCACGCTCTTCTGAATTGCGTAAACCGCGAGAACAAGCACCGTGGTAACGTAAGGTATCATCTGGATAAGTTCGGACGGCACCTTAAGGGTGGCAAGGAATATGGCAAGCGTGTTTACGATGCCGAACAAGAGCGAACCGAAAAATGTGCCGAGAGGCAGATTTCCGCCGATTGAAGCGGCTGCGATTGCAATGAATCCGCGCCCGGCAGTCATATCCCTGGAAAACCAGGAGACGTATCCCATAGAGAGGTACAACCCGCCGAGAGCACCGAAAAACCCCGACAAGAGCAGAGAATACATCTTTACCTTCTTTACATCCACTCCCACTGATTCCGCAGCGTCGGGATTTTGCCCCACCGCTCTTATTCTGAGCCCCAAAGGTGTTTTATATATGAGATAGTAAAAAACAATGACGGAAATAAGTGCCACATATGTAAGAATGTTAAGCCCGCTGAACATTCTGCCTATCACCGGGATTTTATCGATTATCGGAATCTTAACGGAAGGGAACACGAGGCTTTTAAGCGAACTCGTCGTTCCTTTGTCGTGGGCAAATATATACGTTAAAAACACGGTTATTCCGGAAGCGAACATATTAAGGGCAATTGCCGCAATGATAATGTCCGCTTTGAGGTTCAGGTGGAAATATCCCAAAAGCGCCGCCATTCCGACTCCCGCAAGAATTCCGAAAATCAAGGCAAGCCACAAACTTCCTGTGAACGCACTGACAACCACTCCCGTAAAAGCGGAAACAAGCATAATGCCTTCCAATGCAATGTTTACGGAACCGGAAAGCGATGTTATCGCTACGCCTATTGCCGGAAACAAAATCGGTGTGGTTACCCTCAAAGTGGCAAAAACAAAGTTTGCCGAAAATATGCTTTTAAGTAGCGGATTCATCTGAAACCTCCTTTAAAGCGGCTTCTCTTACCGTAATCCTGTATTTCCACTGGGAAAGGAACGCTTCCGCGGTAATAAGGAGAATAATTATGCTCTCTATTACGGTAACCATTTCCGACGGCACATCGGAAAGAAGGTTCATTACCTGCCCTCCCACGCGAAGGTACGCCAAAAACAAAGATGCCAATATAATCAAGAGCGGGTGATTGTGCCCTATAATCGCAACGACAACTCCGTCCCATCCGTAGCCGGGGCTCATCTGCCAGTTAAACCTGTGGTGAATTCCCATAACCTCGACCATTCCGCCGACTCCCGCTATGAAGCCGCCTATCACTTGAGACAAGATGATAACTTTGAATGTATTTATTCCTCCGTATTTTGCAAAATGCAAATTGAACCCTGTCATACGAATTTCGTATCCCAATTTTGTATGATACAGGAAATAATAAACAAGAAAGGCGAACACCACGGCAAGAATTATTCCGAGGTGAATGCGCGTTCCGGGAATAAACTGTTTTAGCCACACCGGATGCGGCAGTTCGTAAGAAACCAAGAATCCCGCAGACTTGTCCCTGAAATGATAGTTAATCACATAGAGCCCTAAGAAATACGCAACATAGTTCATCATCAAACTCGAAACGAGTTCGTCAACTTTCCACTTCGCTTTCAGGATGCCGGGAATGTATCCCCATCCTGCACCGATGAGGCCGGCAAATATGAGGACGATAACTGCGTACATAAATGCGGGAAAATGGAAAGAAAGAGCGAATGCCGTGCCGAGTGCGGCACCGAGATAAATCGCCCCCTCCTGGCCGACGTTAAACTGCGAAGCCTGAAACGGTATTGAAACTGCAAGCCCTCCGAACAAAATCGGAGTTGCGGTTTCGAGTAAATTTCCTATTCTTCCGCGCGTCATAAAAGGGCCGGTGAGGAAATACATAAGTGAGTGCCCCGGAGATTTGCTGATTATATATATTACAAGAACGCTCACCATTACGCCTATCAAGACAGCGATAATGGTTCTTATCATATCAAAATATTTCAGTATGAATTTTTCTATTTTCACATTACGCCTCCCTCTTAACTCCCAGCATATAAGGGCCGAGGTCTTTTCCCGTCAATCCCTCAACATCGTCGAAGCGAGCGACTATTTCCCCGTTGTAAATAACAATAATTCTCGAAGAGAGTTCGAGAACTTCGTCAAGGTCGGCGGACACAAGGAATATTGCACTTCCCTTGTCGCGTGCCTCGTTTAGTAATCTGTGGACGAGTTCCTCCGAACCCACGTCTATTCCGCGAACAGGCTGGTCTGCAATAATCACGGAAGGATTCATCGAAAGTTCCCTCGCAACAACAACCTTCTGAATATTTCCCCCTGAAAGCGACGACACGAGAGCATCGGGGGAGGTTGCAAGGACATTGAAATCTTTCATTAGTTTAGCAGAATATTTTGTTATAAACTTCCAATCCACAAACATTCCTTTGGAGAAAGGGTTTTTATAGTACCTATCCACTATGAGGTTTTCTTTTATTTTGGCATTTTCCGCAACACCGTTTTTCATTCTGTCCTCAGGTATGTGGGAAACGCCTTTTTCTCTTATTTCTCTGGGAGTTTTACCTATCACCTCTTCACCGTTTATTACGATGCTTCCCTCATCCGCTTTTCTTAACCCTGTCAGGATCTCGACGAGTTCCGTCTGGCCGTTCCCCTCGACACCTGCAACTCCCAAAATTTCCCCGCTCCTTACTTCAAATGAAACTCCTTTCAGAACTTCCACGTTTTCCTTGTTCCTATATCTGATGTTTTTAACTTTCAAAAGAGGGGCGCCGACTTTCGGCGAAGGAGGGATTCTCTCGAAACGAATTTCCCTTCCCACCATAAGCTCCGCAATTTCGTGCTCGGTAAGGCTGCCCGCATCTTCCGTGGCAATGACTTTTCCGTCACGAATCACCGTAACTCTGTCCGCAATGGCTTTTACTTCTTTCAACTTATGCGAAATAAATATAATTGTTTTCCCGTGTTTTTTAAGGTCGAACAAAGTCTTAAAAAGAACTTCCGTTTCCTGCGGAGTAAGAACCGCCGTCGGCTCGTCAAGAATCAGAAGTTCCGCATTCCTGAGGAGCGCCTTCAGAATTTCGACTCTCTGGCGAATTCCTATGGGAAGGTCCCTTACTCTTTTTTCCAAAGGGACTTCCATCCCGAACTCTTCGGAAACCCTTTTTGCTATGTCAACCGCTTTTTTTGTGTCAAGAAAAACTTTCCACTTCCTCGGTTCAATCCCAAGAGTGAGGTTTTCCGCAACGGTAAGGTCGGGTGCAAGCATAAGGTGCTGGTGCACCATTCCTATTCCGTTGTGTATTGCGTCAAGCGGGCTTTTGAAATGCACCTCCTTGCCCTTGTAGATAATTTTTCCCTCCTGGGGTTTTTCTATGCCGAACAAAATTTTCATCAGAGTTGTCTTCCCGGCACCGTTTTCTCCGACAAGTGCGTGAATCGTATTTTTTTCTATGTCGAAACTGATGCCTTTGTTTGCAACAACTCCGTTAGGATAAACTTTAACAATATTACGAATGGATAAAATCGTATCCATTTTCTCCTCCAAGATTATAAATAAAAAGCAGGGAGAGGTAAACCTCTCCCTGCAAAGCCACAATTAAGTTAACTTCCGAACGCCGTGTTAACTTTTATCTCTCCGTCGATGATCTTCTGTTTCAATTCGTCAATCTTATCTCTGAATTCTTTGGGTACGAGTTTTTCGTAGTTCTCGTTGTCCGCAACGCCGATACCTTCTTCTTTCAGTCCGAGAGCTTCCGCCTTTCCGAACTCAAGTTTCCCTTCCTCGTAGAGTTTGATTGCCCTGTATATGGACTTGTCAACATTTTTCTTCATTGAAGTTACGATGTGTTCTGCTTTTTCCGGATCGCTGTCTTTGAACATTTCATACTGGTCGGAATCAACTCCGATTGCATACTTGTTCTTCTCTTTCGCCGCATCAAGCAAACCGATTCCGGTTTCGCCCGCAACGTTAAAGGCAATATCGGCACCCTGGTCGTACTGCGCAAGGACGAGCTCCTTACCTTTTGCAGGATCGTTAAACGAACCCGCATAGGAGACGAGAACTTTTACGTCGGGGTCAATGTAATGCGCACCCTGAACATACCCAACTTTGAAGTCGTTGATAACAGGGATATCCATTCCGCCGAGGAATCCTATCACTTTCTGTTTGTTCGCAAGCGGCATATCGGATTCCGTAATCATTGCGGCAAGCGCACCGACAAGGAACGAACCTTCGTTCTGTTTGTAAAGAATGGAATAGACGTTTCCGAGGTCATATTTGTTGTAATCAACCGTGGTATCAAATATGATGTATTTCTTGTCTTTATGTTTCGGCGCTATCTTCTGAACCGCATCCACCATCTGCCACGTTCCCACGATTATAATGTCCCAATCGCCTTCGGAAAGTTGCTCCAAATCCGGTTCCCATTTCGACGGGTCATATCCGCCTTCGATCGTTTTTCCTTCCACTCCGAAATCTTTCTCTATCATCTGCATACCTCTGTTTGCGGAGTCAAAGAAAGATTTGTCTCCCAATGTCCCGTTCAGATACAGCACCACCTTCAACTTTTTCTGCTGCTGGTTGTTGTTATTGTCGCTCGTTTTTTGGCCGCATCCCGGAAGAACGATTGCCGAGAATGCAAACAGAGCAACAAGCGCCAGCACGATGAGTTTTCTCTTCATCTTGCACACCTCCTATTTTATTTTTTACTTACGGTTTTAACTAAAATATTTTTAAAAACATCGAAATTAAAAGCGGTAACAATTTTCATCCTCTCTCCTTCGGCAAGGACGCTCGCGCCACGCATTACATTGTAATTAAGTTCCATTCTCATATTACCCGTAATCACACTTTTTGCAACTTCCGGGTTAATCACGTAAGATACGGCAAACGGATCGGGGAACACCGACTGCCTGACTCCGTAAAAGCCCTCCATAAAGCCGATCGAGGTTTTTTCCATATCGAGGATTAACTTGCCTATCTTGCTATCCTCGGGTATTATTCTTTTAAGTTCTTCCTCCAAAATTACGTTCTCCAAAATAGGGTCCCAGGGGATCACGGTAAGCGGAATATCCGAGTCAAACACAAACTGCGCCGCTTCCGGATCGAAATAAAAGTTGAACTCGGCAAATCGGGTCACGTTTCCTTTGTACAACGCACCGCCCATTGAGACAATCTCTCCCAAAAGGTTTTTAAGTTCGGGGTGTAGGTTTATCGCCATCGCAACATTGGTTAAAGGCCCTATCGTAATAAGAGTTATTCCGGGGTTTTCTTTTGCAATTCCGTAGATTGCTTCCGGAGCCGATACGTCGGAGCAAGTCCTGTTTGCAGGCGGAAGTTCCACATCGCCTAATCCGTTTCTTCCGTGAACGGGGGCACCTTCAATAAGGTCGGAAATAAGAGGCCTGCTTGCACCTTTAAAAACCGGAATATCGTCTCTTCCCGCAAAATGCAAAACTCTCAAAACATTCTCGGTAACCTGATCAACATTTGTGTTCCCGCTGAGAGTTGTAATGCCCTTAACATCAAGGCCGTTGCGGATCGCCATTAAAATAGCCACCGCATCGTCTACTCCGCAGTCAGTATCTATTATAACTTTTTTCACCGTTACCCCCTTTCATTTTATATCAAAAAGAATGAGAATTTAAAAATGCTTCAATTTCACTTCTCTTCGGAGCGGAAATCGAGGCGCCGTTCCTCGTAACGGATATGGCAGCGGCAGCCTCGGCAAAAATCAGCGCTTCTTTCAAGGGAAAATTTTCGGAAATCGCGGCGGCAAAAGCTCCGTTGAACGTATCTCCCGCGCCTGTCGTGTCAACACTCTTCACCTTAAAGGCAGGCAGGACGAATTCTCCTTTTTCACCGTAATAACACACTCCTTTTTCGCCTTTTTTCACGATGACATTTTTTGCTCCCAACGAAAATAAACTTTCAATCCCTTCCTTCCCGGAAAACCCCGTTAAAGAACGGATTTCCACCTCGTTTGGCGTTACGAAAGTCGAATATTTTATAACTGATTTTAGCTCCTCGCTCACCGGAGCCGGGTCGAAAATCACAATTGCCCCTTTTTCAAATGCGTTTTTGGCGGATTTTTCGAGGACACGCGGGTCAATTTCGCCTTGAATCATAAAGATGTCTCCACTTTTAACGTGAGATTCAAGATAGTTTATTTCTTCGTCTCCGACATTTCCGTTCGCACCGTGTATTATTATTATTTTATTCTCGCCTTTTCCGTTCACGTTTATCAGGGCAATGCCCGTAAAAGTGCCTTTGTCTCGTTTCACTCTGAGGGATACGCCGGCGTCCTTCAAATTTTTAAGGACGAATTCGCCGAAATAATCGTCCCCTACGCGCCCGATAAATTCCGTGCCCCCTCCCGCTTTTTGTGCGGCAATTGCCTGATTTGCGCCTTTTCCTCCCTGATTGAGTAAAAAATCGGAACCCACAAGAGTTTCCCCCACTTCGGGAAATCTGTCCGAGTAAACAACCATATCCGCATTAATACTTCCTAAAACGTATATCATCTGTTCTCCTTTGTTTATTCTTTTCAGAATTATACAGAAACTCGGAAGCGGTGTCAAATTAACGGGCGGGATTAATGAAAAACAATTTGCAGTTTTTGTTAGCAGCATCCGAAAAAAGCAGTTATCGGTTTGGCAAGTTATTTTACCGCTTTAATGGTATAATTGTGGACAAAAACGGTCAAAATGCTACAATAAAATGGAGGTAAAATGTGAAAAACATTGGAATTATCGGTGGAACAGGGGTATATACCCCAAACTTTATGCAAAATGCAAAAACGCTTAACGTGGAAACACCTTACGGAAAAACGGAAGTTATCGAAGGAGAGGTGAAGGGGAGAGGAGTATATTTTCTCACAAGGCACGGAAAAGGGCATACAGTACCGCCCCACAAAGTAAATTACAGGGCAAACATCTACGCTTTGCACTTGCTCGGAACGAAAAGGATCGTTGCAACCGCGGCGGTGGGTGCGATAAACAAAAATTTCGCACCCGGCACTTTCGTCATTTTGGATCAATTTTTGGACTTTACGAAGAGCAGAATTGAGACATTTTTCTCCGAAGGAAAAGTCGTGCATACGGACTGCACCGACCCTTACTGCCCCGAAATTTCCCTGATCTTAAAAGAGGCAATGGAGCATTTCGGGTATCCGTATCATATGGGAGGAACTTACGTTGCAACGGAAGGGCCACGTTTTGAGACGCGTGCGGAGATAAAGGCGTACGGCATACTCGGAGGAGACGTTGTCGGAATGACGGGGATTCCGGAAATCGCGCTCGCAAAAGAATTGGGTATGTGCTACGCATCCGTTGCCGTTGTAACGAATTTTGCTGCGGGAATATCCGGCCATATGCTCTCGCACGGCGAAGTTGTCGAAAAAATGGCGGAACTGAACGAGAAGGTAAGGAATATTTTAACTTACACGGTGGCAAAAATCCCGGACGAACGGC
Organism: Caldisericaceae bacterium; assembly: GCA_021161495.1. Classification (GTDB taxonomy): domain Bacteria; phylum Caldisericota; class Caldisericia; order Caldisericales; family Caldisericaceae; genus AUK232. Next base: position 10,125 of record JAGHAO010000033.1, read on the forward strand.
ACTGCAACTGCGCAAAAGCGCCGACATCCGGAGAATAAAAATAAGAAAGGAGATGGGGTATGAAGGCGGTGGTGAAAACAGAGAAAAAGCGCGGAGCCGAGGTTCTCAACGTTCCGGTTCCCAAAATCAAGGACGACGAAATTCTCGTAAAAGTAAAAGCGGCCGCAATTTGCGGAACGGACTTGCATATTTATGTGTGGAACAAGTGGGCCGAGGAAAAAATTCACCCTCCGCAAATAATGGGGCATGAGTTTGCCGGAGAAGTAGTCGAAACAGGCAAAGAAGTGAAGAGAATAAAAAAGGGAGATTATATTTCCGCGGAGACGCATATTTCCTGCGGGCATTGTTATCAATGCTTGACGGGACATCCGGAGGTTTGCGAGAATTTAAAAATCCTGGGAGTTTCAAGGGACGGGGCATTTGCCGAATACATTGCAATTCCCGAAAAAATCGCATGGAAGAACCCGGAAAATCTGCCTGTGGAATTCGCCGCGATACAGGAGCCGTTAGGAAATGCCGTTGACACCGTCCTCGCAGAGGATGTTGCTGGAAAAACCGTCGCAATAACGGGTGTAGGGCCGATAGGCCTTCTTGCCGTAGGCGTGGCGCGCGCAAGTGGGGCAACGAAAATCATCGTATCCGACCTCAGCGATTACCACCTCGAAATTGCGAAAAAGATGGGCGCGGATGTTGCGGTGAACGCGGGAAAAGAAAATTTCAAAGAAGCTGTTTTTGAAGAAACAGACGGCTTGGGCGTGGACGTGGGGCTTGAAATGTCGGGAAGCGGAAAGGCACTCAATGATCTTCTGTCCGTGATGACCCCCGGAGGAAGAGTTTCTCTTTTGGGATTGTTCGGTGAAGATTTTGTCCCCGTTTCACTGAACGACAACGTGATATTCAAAAAACTCAGGATATACGGGATCACAGGTCGAAGAATTTTCCAAACATGGGTGATCGTGTCAAGGCTTCTTTCCTCCGGAAGGTTGGACGTTTCGCCTGTTATTACGCACAAATTCAAACTTGAAGATTTCGAAAAAGGAATGAAACTGATGGAGGAGAAAAAATCCGGAAAAGTCATTTTATATCCTTAAAGGAGGTGGGTAAAATGAGCCTTAAAAAGGTGAAAACGCAACTCGAAGAGCATCCTAAAAAACTCGAAGAACAAGGCACTTTGAAAGGAAAAGAAGCGGTAATCACGGGGATAAAACCTGCGGAGGGCGAAAAAGGGCCGCGGTATTTCATCGAAGGATACGGAGACAAAGAATTCCTCAGGATGAACGCAAACAACTATCTCGGAATGTCTTTAAACAAAGACGTGATAAAAGCGGAAGAGGAAACTGCGGAAAAATTCGGAGCAGGCCCGGGAGCGGTGCGTTTCATAAGCGGAACGTACAAAGTGCATAAAGAGTTAGAGGAAAAACTTGCAAAATTTCATAACAGGGAAGACGCAATGATTTTCAGCGCGGCATACGCAACCGTAATGGGTGTTCTCCCTCCTCTCATAACAAAAGACACGATCGTGATAAGCGACGAACTGAACCACAACTGCATAATCAATGCAATAAGGCTTTCAAAACCGAGAGACAAAAAGATATACAAGCACAACAATGCGAAAGACCTCGAAAGGGCTTTGGAAGAATCCGTCGGAAACGCAAAAAGAGTCATAATCGTAACGGACGGCATTTTCAGTATGCGCGGAGAATGGGCGCCTCTCAAAGAGATCGCGGACCTTGCCGAAAAATACGACGGCAAATTCGAAGAAGGCGTAATCACAATGGTCGACGATTCTCATGGGGTCGGAGCAATAGGAGAAACGGGAAGAGGAACGACGGAATTCCTTGGCGAGAACAGAATCGACATTCTCGTTGCAACTTTGGGAAAAGCGCTCGGAGTGAACGGAGGATACGTTGTGAGCGACAAAACGGTGATTGATTACCTCAGGGAAACGGCGCCGTTTTACATTTACTCGAACCCTATAACCCCCGGTGAAGCGGCAGCCTCCGTAAAAGCGCTTGAAATCTTAGACAGCCCCCGCGGAAGGGAACTTCTCAAACACCTCCACGATATGACGAAAAAATTCGAACAAGGGCTTATAAATTTGGGATACGAAGTGATCAAAGGCCCGCACCCCGTTGTCCCTCTTATGATAAGGGACACAAAGAAAACGCGCGACCTCGTCTCGTTCCTTATGCGGAACGGAATCCTTGCAACAGGGCTTGCATATCCCGTTGTCCCGAAAGGAGACGAAGAAATAAGGTTCCAAATCTGCGCGGACCATACGGAATACGATATTGACTTCGCGTTAGGCATTTTGGAGAAGTATAAAAACACTCATTGATTTTGCAAACCGCGGAGGTTTCGTATAATAGGGCGGAAAGGAGTTATGATGGAGAAAATTGCAATTGTTCTTGCTGCCGGGATAGGCAAGCGGATGCATTCGAAAACACCGAAAGTACTGCACAAAATTTGCGGCACGGAAATGATTTTTTACCCGATTGAATCCGCAAGAAAGGCAGGCTTCGGGAAAGTCGTCGTTGTGATTTCGGAAAATATTGACCCTTCGCTTTTCAAAGAGGAAAAAGTCGCTTTTCAGAAAGTTCCGCTGGGGACGGGAGACGCAGCGGCAAAAGGACTCGATGCGGTGAAATCCGCGCCGGAAGATGCGGAAATTTTGATACTGACGGGTGACAACCCCTTAACGGAAGAAGGCGACATAAAAGCGCTTTCCGAATTCTTCGAGAACGGAGGTTTTGATGCGGTGGTTCTTTCGGCGGAAGCGGACAATCCCGCAGGATTGGGGCGCATAATTTCGGATAACGGCAAATTTGTAAAGATCGTCGAAGAAAAAGACGCAACAGAGGAAGAGAAAAAAACAAAAGAGATAAACACGGGCATATACGTGTTCAAAAAATCCGCGCTGGAAGAAAGTTTGGCGCATCTTTCAAACAACAACGCGCAGGGCGAATACTACCTCACGGATACACTTTCTTATCTGAAAAACGCGGGCAAAAAAGTCGGGGCCTTCAAGATGCGGAGGAAACTTCCCGTTTACGGAGTGAATAACAGAAAAGAACTTTCGATTGCGACAAAAATCATACAGCAGAAAATTCTCGATAAATTGATGCTTTCCGGAGTTACCATTTTGAACCCGGAAACAGTCCTGATAGATAAAGAGGTAAAAATAGGAAACGACACGGTGATTTACCCGGGAACGTCAATTTTCGGTAAAACGGAGATAGGCGCGGATTGCAAGATAGGCCCGAATACGAAGATAGAAAACGCAAAAATCGGAAACAGCGTAAAGGCGCAGTTCAGCGTAATTTTGGAATCCGAAATAGGAGACGGATGTGTAATAGGGCCGTTCTC